>JADGON010000141.1 GCA_017882945.1 Acidimicrobiia bacterium
GGTACCCGGAGAGATGGATCTGGTTCTCGACGCACGGCCAGCCGAAGTTGGGTGCCTTCGTGGGCGTGGGCGTGAGGACCCGGTTGATCTCCTCGTAGCTTCCCCAGCCGACGTCGCCGATCCAGATTTCGTTGGTGTTCGGGCGCATGGTGAACCGGAACGGGTTGCGCATCCCGTAGGCAAGGATCCGTGAAGCGTTCGACGACGGTGCCGACGCGTTGTACATCGGGTTGCCGACGACCCCCGCACCGGTATCGGGGTTGAGGCGCAGGAGCGTGCCGCTGAGCACGCGCGGCTCGCCGGCCGGCCGCCGGGGGCTCTGCGAACGCATCGCACCACCGCGCCCGGTCGGCGACGTGTTCGCGACCCCGACCCCGCCGGGCGGGTCACCACACGGGTTTGCCGGGGTCGGGGTGCCGGTGAGGCTGCCGCCGAACTGACCCCAGTCCGCGTTCTCCCAGCTCGCGCCCTCGCCACCCGTGACGTAGAGGTTGCCGTCGTTGCCGAACGCGAGGTGCCCGGCCGAGTGCGACGTGAACTGCTGGCACCACTCGTTGTCGATCAGGATCTGCTCGGCCCCGGCGGTGCCGTTGGCGTTGACCGGAATGCGCGAGAGCGTGTTGGAGATGACGCAGCCGTCGGTGAGACCGCCCGGGGGCGTCGGGCAGTCGTCGTTCCACACCGGCGGTGTCTGTCCGGGTGGCGCATCCTTGGCATAGAGCGCGTAGACGAAGTCGTGTCCGGTCCCGTTACCGAGCCGGGGGTCGACGGTCAGGCCGAGCAGACCGCGATCCCAGAAGTTGAAGACGCGCGTCGACAGATCCTTGAACACCACGCCGTTGTTCGACGACGCGTTCGGGAACACCTTGATGACGCCGCTCTTCTCGGCGACGTAGACCTTGCCGTCGGGCGAGAAGGCGATCGCCGTCGGCAGCGTCAGTCCGCTGAAGACCGGGCTCGAGGTGAACCCAGCCGGGAGACTCGCCGCATCGGCACGCGCCTTGTTGCTGATCCCTCCGACGAACGCGAACACGAGCGCCGCAACGATCGCGATGACGACGCCAGATCGAAGGTCGACGAACGACCAACGCCGCGCGTTGACAGCCCTCCCCAAGGGGTCCTCCCGAGTCCTTCCATGGACGCGAGGGACAGTACACGGTGTTCGCGGCGTTCGCTCGGGTTCGGGGGCACTTCATGCTGTCCGACCCGAACCTCCCCGTACGACACTTGCCGGCGCCGGTGCGCGGAGTCGGACCGTCGTCCTGGTGTCGTAGTGTCCGGACGGGGACGTGGAGAGGAGCAGCTACGAGGCGGGGATCACGGCTGTGACTGTCCTTGAGTTTCGCGAGGCGCTGGGCCGGCGAGCCGCGGAGTGGGACGCGCTGGTCGATCAGATGGCCCATCCCAGTCCGTTCCTGCGTTCGTGGTGGTTGGAGGCCGTGGCCGGGCCGGGCGCCGGGTTCGTCCTCGCGCTCGACGATGGAAGTCTCGTTGGTGGAGCTCCGCTCACGCTCGATCGACGCCGGGGCGTGAAGCGGTGCCGGTTCGTGGGCTCGGGACCGCTGGCCCCGCACAACCTGGACGTCGTCGCCAAGGTGGGCCACGAGGCTGACGCCCAGGCTGCGCTCGATGCCTTCTTGGCTCGTAACCAGCCGGGCATCGTCGATTTCTTCGGGGTCGATCCCGACAGCGCGCTCGCCCGCGGCGCGCCGCGGCATGCTCGGGTCGAGCAGATCGGCGCCGCACCGTGGATCGATGTGCCCCCGGACTTCGAGACCTACGTCGCGTCGCGTCGGCGCAAGCTTCGCCAAGAGCTTCGCCGCGTGCAGCGACGGCTGGGCGAGAGCGGCCTCGAATACCGCGAGACCGGTGCCGGCGACGCCGACCGTGCTCTCCGGACGTTCGAAGATCTGCACCGGCTCCGTTGGGGTCGCGACTCCGTCGTGCTCCCGGCGTTTACTGCCCTCGCCGCGGCGCTACGAGCTGGTCTCCGGCGCGGTGAGGTCACCATCCAGGAAGTGGTGGCCGGCGATCAGGTGCTCGCTTCGCTGGTGGCCTTCGATGTGGCCGGAGTCTCGAGCTGGTACCAGATGGGCCGGGATCCGGATCCGGCGTGGACGAATGCCGGCACCTTCCTCAAAGCCAAGGCGGTCGAGCGGTCGTGTCGCCTCGGACACTCCCGCATCGACATGTGCATCGGTACGCCCCGCCAGAAGGTCGAGTGGTCGGACGGCCAGCAACCGGTCGTGCGGGTGCGCTGGGCGCGGGGGACGACGGGGCGTGCTGCTCTGAGCGGTCTGGTCGCCCTCGGGCACCTCGCGGACGCCAGGCAGGCGCGCCGCTCGGCCGCACCGTGAGCTAGTAGACGACCGTGACCGGGTGTCCGAGCGGCGCCAGACCACCTTCGGCGCCCGGGTCGATGCGGGACTCCGCGACGTACTCGTGGCCGGGAACCGTCCGGTCGATGCGAGCCTTGCGCGCGACGCGGTACCCGACGCTCTTGATCTGCGCACTGATGCCCTGGTCCACGATCGAGCGGCACGGCACATGCAGCTTGCGCGAGATGAGGCGGTTGGCCAGCCAGACGTTCTGGCGCCGGAGGCTGCGCGTGGTCACGAACTCCGCGGCCAAGGAGACGTTCAGCGAGTCGCCGTTGCAGATGCGGTGAGGAGCGTTCTGGGGCCAGGCAATCAAGCGACCCGGCTCCAGGTCGTAGCACGTCGCCGCGTCGTCGAACGCAGGGTCGAACGGCAGGTTCTCGATGCGCACGCCGGCGAAGATGTCCTCGACCTCGGCCCGGGGCGCGAACCGGTCGTCGAGCGCGGGGTACACCCAGAGCCGCTTGGTGCCTCGCAGGTGCATGAGGAGGTTCGGACCGGCGTCGAGGTGGTAGTAGACGATCGCGCCGGGAGACGACACGAGCAGCGTGAGCCGCGCGGAGCTGCGCACGAGATCAGGTAACACCGCACCGATCTCCTCGAAGAGCTCGTCCCGGAGTTGCGCCATCTCGGGGTGGTGCTTGTCGACCTGAAGGACGTTCAGCCAGATCCGCCCCGCCCGCACGGCATCGAGCAGATCCCGGCCTCCGGCGTCTCCCACCAACGCGAGTCGCCATTCGTCCGGGCGCGTCGGTTCCGCGCCGGTCGACAGCGCCATGAGCCGGTCGCGCGGATGCGCGTCCAGGAGCCGTTCGAGGGCCTCGTCGCAGAACGAGTCGGTTTCGTGAATGCGGTGTCGCTCGAGGATCACGGCTTGGGTGAGTGCCGCATCCCGGCTTGCCGACAACGTCGTCCAAGGCTCCCGCACAAGGCGAGCGTACGCGCGCGCACCGGGGAATGCCTGCCAAGATCTCGCGGGCGGGTGTCCCCTGCGCCGAGTCTCCCGAGCAGGGTGAGGACGTCTCTCGGGCCCGACGGAGTCTCGGACAACCTCGTCTAGCCTCGCCGTCGTGCACACGATGGCACGGAAGCGGAAAGGTCTCGTCGGTATGGCGGGCGCGCTGGCGGGACGGTCGCTGCCGATCACCGGCCGTGGGGCCGCGGTCTTGTGTTACCACGACGTCGGCACCGATCGGGAGAACTCCACCGACTACTACGTGTCGCCGAGCAGGCTCCGAGCGCAGTTGGAGGCCATCGCGACGTGGGGACTGCGCTTCGTCGATCTTCGCGAGGTGCTCGACCGCCTCGAGCGCGGCACCTCGCTCGACGGGCTGGTCGCGGTCACCTTCGACGACGCGCTCGCAGGCGTGCTCGATCATGCGCTCGACGTCCTGCAGGAGCTCCGGGTCCCGGCCACTGTCTTCGTGGTGACCGACGTGCGCGGCGTCGTTCCTCCCTTTTGGCCGGGTGCCCAGCGGACGCTGCGCACCGACGAGCTTCGAGAGCTGAGTGCGGCTGGGATTCGACTGGGCTCGCACACCTGTGTCCATCGGTCGCTCACCGAGCTTGACGACGAGCAGCTGCGCGACGAGCTGGTGCGTTCTCGCGGGGACCTCGAACATCTGACCGGGGAGACCTGCGATCTGCTGGCGTATCCGTTCGGGCACCATGACGGGCGGGTGAAGCTCGCGGCCGAGGATGCCGGCTTTCGCGCTGCGTGCACGTTCAGCTTTGGCCGGGTCACCGCGGGTTCTGATCGGTACGCGCTGCCGCGCTTCTGCATGGGACCCGGCCATCACCGCGCTCGCCTCGCGTACCAGCTCTCACGACCGCCGTATGCGTGGTGACGGAACATCAACGGCAAGCGTGAGATGCCTACGCGAGCGAGAAGAGGGCTCGCGCCTCGGCGATGACGCCGAGGAGCTGCGCGGTGGTGTCGCGCGCGTCGAAGTGAGCGAACGCACGTGCTCGCCCGGCCACGCCCATCTGGGCGCGAGTCGACTCCGAGTCGAGCAAGGAGAGGATCGCCGCGGCAAGCGCATCGTCATCGTGCTCGACCAGCAAGCCGGTCGTCCCGTGCTCCACGAGCTCCGGGATGGCGCCGCAACGCGTCGACACCACCGGCACGCCGGCGAACATCGCCTCGATGATCGAATACGGTGACTTGTCGATCTCGGTCGGCAGCACGAAGACCGCGGTCTCGCCCAGCAGCTGCACCAGACGGGGATCGCCGGGAACGAAGTTGCGCAGGATGCGCACATCCGGCTCCGGGGAGATCCGATCGTGGGTGACGATGTTGAGAAGGCAGCGGCCCCGAAGCTGCTGCCGGAACACCCGAAGCAGCCGGACACCGCCTTTGCGTTCGAGGCCGTTGCCGACGAACGTGATCTGCAACGGCCCCGACGTCTGTGGCTCCGCCGGGGTAAAGGGCATCAGGCCGAACGGGATCACGCGCAGTCGCTCCCGGTCCAGGCCGTAGCGATCCCGGATCGAAGCCGCGGCCCACTCCGACTGGGCGACGACGATGGTCGCGGCATCGAACACGCGGCGTTCGAACAGCTCCGTGAGCGCCGCCGTGCCTCGCGTGTAGCGCGTCGGACGTCGGTACGGCAGCTGCTCGGAGTTCTGACTCGAAGAGCCGTCGGTGGACACGACGCTCGGGAGCCGACGCAGCTCATTCGTCGAGAACAAGACGACGTGTTGCGAGTAGGCGTGGATCGCGGAGACCGACCTTTGTGCGAGGCGACGCCGGATCATCGACCTCGCGCGTGCACTTTGCGCCAGCTGGGCCCGGAGCGGGCTCAAATCGAGGTCGAGCCGGTCCAATCCGGGAATTCGCGCGGCGAGTGAGCGACGCGCGAA
>JADGON010000142.1 GCA_017882945.1 Acidimicrobiia bacterium
GAAGCCGTGGATGGTCTCCGGCCCCCCGCCCGGCTGGGCCCCGAAGGTGACGCTGGACGAAGGGATCCGCGCCCTGCTCGACGCGGAGTAGCCCGTCCGGACATCACCGAGCCAGCACGCGTCGGAGATCGACGTAGCGCCGATCGCGGGTGGTGACCGACGCGGAGACCGCGAACGTCACGGAGAAGTCAGTGGCGGGATGCGGGCCGAGCGCCGCCGTCCCGTACGAACGCTCACAGTCCGCATCAACGCAGAGCACGACACCACAATCCGCGTGCTCGCGCGCATCACCGGAAGTCATTGGTCTGGACCACGACTTGATTGTTGGCGGCCTGCCACGCCGCGGGGCCGATCAGTCGCGCGCGCTCGGCGAGGCGAGTCAACGCGCGGGCCGCCGCGTCCGAGACGGAGCTGCCGCTGTAGCCGACGTACACGACGACACCGGGCGAGAGCTCCCAGGCCAGCGTCGCGTTGCCTCCCTGCACCGATGAGAGCACGGCCGGATGGCCGTCAACCCGGTAGCCGCCGCGAGCGTGCCTGGCGTACAGCTGGTCCTCGAACCCGCCGGCGCTCAGGACGCCCGTGTACGCGAGCCCGTTCCCGAGACTCGCGCCTTCACCGAGCGCCGCGCTGCCGTATCGAGCCTCGTGCACGTCCGGGGCTCGATACGGACCCGCGAACACCACGGAAGCGCCCGTCGGTGCCCGCACGACCGGTCGGCCCGCGGAGATCGAGGTGCGTTGCGCGATCGCGAGCAGCTCCGCTTCGGGCAGATCCCCACGCACGCGGGCGTAGGCGCCCGCGATCGGCCACACCACTTGCCGGTCGCCGGCACGCCCGGGTCTGCCGCTGACGACCACATCCCGCCCCGAGGGAAGTCCTGCAACCGGGAACGTGACGACGGCCCCACCGGATCCGAGCACCCCGCCCGCGCGCCGCACGACCGCGGTCCACGGTCCCTGCCCCGCGCCGGGATCACGGCGGTCGAGGCCCCGCCCGGGAGGAGGACCGATGATCAGGGCCGGGAGCCCATGAGGCTCTCCGGCCACGACCGTGCGACCCCCGCCGCCGCCCCCTTGGGCCAGGACGATGCCGGTCCCGACGACCAGCACGACGACGATCGTCACCGCGAGCACACGGAACCCGACCGCACGCTGGTGCCGGGCGCGGGCCCGTCGCAACGCATCCTCCAGATCGGGGCGAGGCCGACTCGAGGCTGCCTGCGCGCGCAGCGCTTCGACGAGATCGTTCATTGCTCCACCTCCTCGCGTAGCCGGGCCAACGCCCGATGCAACGATGACTTGACCGTCCCGACCCGGATCCCGAGCAGGCGCGCGATCTCTGCTTCGGGGAGGTCTTCGTAGAACCGCAGCACCACCACGGTCCGCTGACGGGTCGACAACGCCCGCAGCGAGTCGATCAGCTCATGCGTCGGGGCATCGCGCTCGATCACGTCGACGGCGAGCAGCGGGGCGTGCCGGCGCGCCACCGCCCAACGGCGCCTCTCGTTGCGGCACCCGTTGACGACCACGGTGCGCAACCAGGCCGCCGGCGTGTCGACCCGGTCGAGGCGCCCGTAGAGCTTCGCGAACGCATCCTGGACGACGTCCTCCGCGACCGCGGTCGACCCCAACACCAACGCCGCGAGACGAACCAGTCGATCATGCTCGCGGGCATAGATGTCGGCGAAACCCTCCGGCGAGACGTCCGGACCCGGCTCCGGCAGGTCGCCCGTGGCTCTCTCCCGCGCGTCTGCGATCACACCACCATGACACCGCAGCGCACCAAAAGGTTCCCTCGGCCCGGTGAGCCGAGCCCGATCGATCCGTCGTGCACGCTCGTCGCCTCAGGCTGACCGGGTGCCGAAGTCGAAGGTCACCCATGACGTGGGAGGAACGTGCGGCCGCGCCGGCGGCTGCGTCGGTCGCATCGAGGAACCGCCGGGCGAGCGAATCTCCATCAGACCGGCGGCCGCTTGCCGATGCGAACGAAGGCTTCGTCGGGGATCGCGCTGACGTCCTTGTAGACGTGGTGGATGCAACGTTCCCCGCGGCGCTCGGGCGGGAGCTCGATGCTCGTCGGTGTCGATCCCCACTCGATCGGCTGGATCTCGTTGTTCACCGAGCAGTGGGCGCAGTAGACCGGCAGCTCGTCGCGCGAGAACGTGCGCCCGGCCCGCTCCCGCAGGGTCCGGTAGGGGTGATCTCCCGTGTAGCGCCCGTCGTCGATGAGCTTGCCGCCACTCCCGCAACGAAACGACAGGATGATCTTCTCGTCGTCCTCGGACACCTCCACCTCTCCCATGTTGGCGAGCATCGCGCGCGCGATCACCTTCGCCCGCTGGGCCGCAGGGACCGTGCCCCATTCGCTCCCGGTCGTCCGACGCGGCCGCACGAACTCGTCCCCCGTCTTGCGCAACGCGCGCTCGACCGCCTCCTCCCCGAGCTCGTCGGCAACGAAGGTGAGCAGGCTCGTGATCCAGTTGATCGAGTAGTCCTTCAGCCCCGCCCACTGGGCCACCGCACGGTCGATGAGCACCTTGGCGCCCTCGGCGTCACCGGCGTCGATCGCCGCCTTCGCCTGATCCCAGATCGCCGTCTCCATCTTCTCGACCTCGGCCTCGCTCAGGACCCGGTCCGTCATGGTCGCCCCTTCCCGCCCCGGTGGCTCCCGGGGCTACGGCTTCGGTCCCCGCGGCAGGCCGAGCACGCGCTCCGCGATGATGTTGCGCTGGATCTCGCTCGTACCGCCGGGGATCGTGCCACCGAACGACCGCATCCACTGCAACGCCCAGGAGCCCTCGCGCCACATCTGTGGACCGAGGTGCGTGATGTCGAGTCCCTGGAGTCCCTCGGCCTCGAGCCCGATCTGCATCGCGCGCTGCACGCTCTCGCTCCCGAACAGCTTCAGCAGCGAATGCTCCGACGCGGACTTGCCGGCCATGAACTTCGAGAAGCCGCGGTACCCCATGCACATCAGCGCCTGGGCGTCGATCGCGATGCTCGCGACCTCGTCGCGGTAGACGGCGTCGTCGCCCAGCCGTCGCCCGTCTTCACCCGGCTCGTCGCCGAGCGCGATCAGCGCGCGCAGCGCGCGATCGAGGCTGTACGCATAGTCGATCCACAGCATGGCGCGCTCGTGCGCCAGCGAACCTTGGGTGATCGGCCATCCCGCGTTGAGCTCACCCAGCAGGTTGGCGCGAGGAATCTCCGCATCGGTGAAGAAGACCTCGTTGAAGTCGAGGAAGTCCGGCTCCGAGAGCTCCGGGAACGGGCGCGCCTCGACGCCCGGTGTCTTCATGTCGACGATGAGCGCGCTGATCCCCTTGTGCTTCGGGAGGTCGGGATCGGTCCGCACGAAGCAGAGGCACCAGTCCGCGTGATGCGCGCCGGAAGTCCACACCTTCTGCCCGTTGACGACGAAGTGGTCCCCGTCGAGCACCGCTCGCGTGCGCAGGCTCGCGAGGTCGCTCCCGGC
>JADGON010000019.1 GCA_017882945.1 Acidimicrobiia bacterium
CGCCCGATCGATCACGACGCCAACGTCGCGATCATCACCGCGAGCTCCGACGCCGGTCGCGAGGTGCTGCGCCACTCGACGTCGCACCTGATGGCCCAGGCCGTCTTCGACCTCTTCCCGGGTGCGAAGTACGCGATCGGACCGGCGATCGCCGACGGCTTCTACTACGACTTCGAGCTTCCGGACCGCGAGCACTTCTCGGACGCGGACCTCGAGCGCATCGAGGCGCGCATGCGCGAGATCGTGGCCGAGGACGAGCCGTTCGTGCGCGAGGAGTACGACTTCGAGCGCGGTCTGGAGCTGTTCGCGAACCAGCCGTACAAGCAGGAGATCATCCGCAACGTCAGCGCGGGAGCCGCGGGCGAAGAGGACGAGGGTGAGGTCACCGGCGACGGCACCGTCGGCGTCTACAAGAACCTGCACGCCGACGGCAGCGCGGCCTACGTCGACCTCTGCCGGGGTCCGCACGTCCCGTCGACCGGGAAGCTCGGTGCGTTCAAGCTGACGAAGGTCGCGGGCGCGTACTGGCGCGGCGACGAGAAGCGCCCGATGCTCCAGCGCATCTACGGGACTGCCTGGGAGAACGACAAGGCGCTCAAGGAGCATCTGCACCGGCTCGAAGAGGCCGAGCGGCGCGACCACCGCAAGCTCGGCGCCGAGCTGGACCTCTTCTCGTTCCCTGAGGAGATCGGCTCGGGGCTCGCGGTCTTCCACCCGAAGGGTGGCACGATCCGCCGGATCATGGAGGAGTACTCCCGCAAGCGCCACATCGAGGCGGGCTACGACTTCGTCAACTCGCCGCACATCACGAAGTCGCACCTCTTCGAGGAGAGCGGACATCTCGACTGGTACGCCGACGGCATGTACCCGCCGATGGAGCTCGACGGCGGCACGGAGTACTACCTCAAGCCGATGAACTGCCCGTTCCACATCTTGATCTACGAGAGCCACACCCGCTCGTACCGCGATCTGCCGCTGCGGTACTTCGAGTTCGGGACGGTCTACCGCTACGAGAAGTCAGGCGTCGTGCACGGGCTGACCCGGGTGCGCGGCATGACCCAGGACGACGCGCACATCTTCACGACCAAAGAGCTGATGGTCGGCGAGATCGAGTCGTTGCTCAATTTCGTGCTGGACGTGCTGCGCGACTTCGGGCTCGATGACTTCTACCTCGAGCTGTCGACCAAGCCCGAGCTGAAGGCGGTCGGCACGGATGAGGAATGGGACGAGGCGACCGAGGCCTTGCGCCAGGCGGCGTCGGAGATCGACCTCGAGCTCAAGATGGACGAAGGCGGCGGTGCGTTCTACGGCCCGAAGATCTCGGTCCAGGCCCGTGACGCGATCGGGCGCACCTGGCAGCTGTCCACGATCCAGCTGGACTTCCAGCTCCCGCAGCGCTTCGACCTGCACTACATCGGTGCCGACAACGAGCGGCACCGACCGATCATGATCCACCGCGCCCTGTTCGGGACGATCGAACGCTTCTTCGCGATCCTGCTCGAGCACTTCGCCGGCGCGTTCCCACTCTGGCTCGCGCCGGTACAGGTCAGCGTGCTCCCGGTTGCCGACCGTCATCACGCGTACGCGTTCCGCCTGGTGGACCGCCTGAAGGCGGAGGGGTTCCGCGCGGAGATCCTCGACGCGCACAACGACACGCTCGGCAACCGCGTCCGTCGCGCGAAGACGGACAAGATCCCCTACGTGCTCGTCGTGGGAGATGAGGACGCGGACGAGGGGACCGTCGGGGTGAACGCCCGCGGGGCGGAGCGCCCGGAGCGCGGCGTGAAGGTCGACGATCTCATCGAGCGGCTCCGCGTCGTTGCCGTCGAGCGCGTGTGAGCCGCGCCACGTGACCAACCTCGAGCACCTCTGGGCGGGTTGGCGCTGGGAGTACATCTCCGGGGTCGCAACCGAGGCCGTCCCCGGGCCGTGCTTCTTCTGCGCGCTGAAGGAGCTGGACGACGACGAGGCGCTGATCCTGGAGCGCACCGACGCGACGTTCACGTTGATGAACGCGTACCCGTACACCTCGGGTCACCTGTTGATCGCCCCGCTCCGCCACGAGTCCACCCTCGTCGGGCTCGAAGCAGGGGAGGCATCGGAGCTGATGTACGCGATCCAGCGTGCGAACCGGGCCCTCACGGACGCGTACCAACCCGGTGGGATCAACGTCGGCGCCAACGTCGGGCGGGCGGCCGGTGCCGGAGTTCCCGGACACGTCCACATGCACGCCCTGCCCCGGTGGGACGGCGACACGAACTTCATGACCTCGGTCGCCGAGACCCGGGTGCTTCCCGAGAGCCTGCGGACCAGCTACGACCGGCTCCGCGGCGCATGGCCCGTCTAGGGTCGCGCACGTGAGCGAAGACGCGACCCCGCAGCCGTCGACGCCGCGGGAGCCCGCGCCCACGGACGCGCTGCCCGCGGACCTGGACATCACCAACTTCGTCGGTCCGACCGTGTTCCCCGACGTCGCCAAGCGTCGTGTCGCCGGAACGATCTACCTCGTCCTCGCAGTCACGTGCCTGGCCCAATGGACCCAGAGCTCGAACGAAGGAGTGCTGGCGGCCGGGGTGCTCCTGGCCCTCATCGGTGGGTACCACTTCCTCGCGGGCTGGAAGCTCCAGGTCGACGAGACCGAAGCGCTGGTGATCGCGACCCGTACCGTCGGGTTCCCGGTCGGTCATGCCTCCGCGCAGCTCGCCTGGTACGGCCTGCGGAGTCGGCCGGCGTGGCGGATCCTGCTCTACAGCGCCGACGAGCCCCCGAGCCTGCGCGGCCTGGTCGAGTGCGACGGCGTCGACGGGCACGTCATCGGCGAGTACACGGAGACCAACCCCGAGGACTGGTCCGAGTTCGGGCTTGCTCCGGAGGCCGGCTCCGCCGCGACCTGAGCGTGGCTACGCGTCCACGGTCGCGGCGATCTTGTCCGCGACGTGGGTGGGCACCGGGTCGTAGTGCGAGTGCGTGACCGAGAACCGTCCGCGCCCGTGCGTCATCGAGCGCAGGTCGATCGCGTAGCGCAGGATCTCGGACGTCGGCACCATCGCGACGATCTCGACCTCGCCGTCGCCGACTGACGCGCTGCCCTGGATCCGGCCCCGCTTGGAGTTGAGGTCGCCCATGATGTCGCCCTGGCTGGCCTCGGGCACCGTGACCACCAGCTCGCTGACCGGTTCGAGCAGGATCGGCCCGGCCTTCGCGAGTGCCTCCTTGAAGCCGTGCGACGCCGCGCTCTTGAACGCCATTTCCGAGCTGTCGACGGGATGGTGCTTCCCGTCGAAGCAGGTGACCCGCACGTCGACGACCGGGAACCCCAGCGCCCCGCCGTGCTCGATCGTCTCGCGGATGCCCTTCTCGACCGCGGGGATGTACTGGCGGGGGATCACGCCACCCACGATCGCGTCGACGAACTCGAAGCCGCTGCCGCGCTCGGTCGGCTCCACCCGCAGCGACGCGATCGCGAACTGCCCGTGCCCACCGGTCTGCTTCTTCAGCTTGCCCTCGGCTTCAGCCGTTCCCGTGATCGTCTCGCGGTAGGGAACCTTGACCGTCTCGGTCTCGACCTCGACGCCGAACTTCCGGGAGAGGCGCTCGAGCGCGATCGAGAGATGGGTCTCGCCCATGCCCGACAGCAACGTCTGATGGGTCTCCGGATTGCGCTCGAGCCGCAGTACCGGGTCCTCGTCTTCGAGCCGGTGCAACGCGTTGGCGAGCTTGTCCTCGTCACCCTTGGACTTCGCGCGAATGGCGGCCGCGAGCACGGGGGTCGGGGTGACGAACGGCTCGACGTCGATCTGGGTGCCGCGCACTGCGAGGACGTCGCCGGTCGTGGTGTCGCCGAGCTTCGCCACGGCCGCGATGTCGCCCGCGGGGACTTCGGTCGCCGGCTCCTGCTCCTTGCCCCGCATGGTCGTGACCTGGTGCATCCGCTCCTCGGTGACCGTCCGACCGTTCAGCAACGTGGTGTCGGTCTTCACCGTCCCCTGCAGCACCTTGAACAGGTTCACGCGGCCGACGTACGGATCGACGAGCGTCTTGAACACGAACGCGGCGGGCGGCGCGTCTTCGGCCGAGACGTGCGGCGCGGGTCCTTCCTCGACGATGAACCGGGCGAGCCGGTCCACACCGATCATCCGGGTCGCGCTGCCGCACAACACCGGGAAGACGGTTGCCTCGTCGATCCCGCTCGCGAGGGCCCGGGCGAGCTCCTTCGGGTCGATGGGCTCGTCGGCGAGGTAGCGCTCCATGAGGTCGTCGTCGGCCACGACGATGCCCTCGATGAGCGCGTCGTGCACCGAGTGCTCCACGTCGGCCAGCTCGTCGGGCACCGCACCCTTGGTCCCCTCCGGCGATGTCCCATCGTAGATCATGGCGGTGTCGGTCAGCAGGTCGATGACACCGCGGAACTCGGCCTCCTCGCCGATCGGCAGCTCGAGTGGCGCGACGCCCGCTCCGAACCGGTCCTTGAGCTGTTCGAGGGTCCGATCGAACGAAGCGCGCTCCCGGTCGAGCTTGTTGACGAAGATGACACGGGGAATCCCGCGCGCCTCGGCCATCCTCCATGCCGCCTCGGTCTGCACCTCGACGCCCTCGACGGCGGAGACGACGCACACCACGAGATCGACCGCGCGCAGCGCGGCCGCGACGTCACCGATGAAGTCCGCGTAGCCCGGCGTGTCGACGAGGTTGACCTTGTGGCCGTCGACCTCGAACGGCGCGAGCGCGAGCGAGACCGAGATCCGGCGGCGCGCTTCTTCGGGATCGAAGTCGCACACGGTGTTGCCGTCCTCGACCCGGCCGATGCGCTGGGTGGCCCCGGCGGCGAACAGCAGCGCTTCGGCCAGCGTCGTCTTGCCCGCGCCGCCGTGGCCGACCAGGGCGACGTTGCGGATCCTTGCGGTCGGAAACGTCTTCACTCGCGACCCCCCGGGATTTCGGCCCGTTCTGACGGCCTGGGGCCGCACTGACGGCGTGGCGAGTGTACGGGCGGGTCGCAGGGTATGACCAGCGTGGCCCGGTACCCGAAGGGGTGCGTGGTACCTTTGTTCAACAGTCGCGAGCGCGAGCAGCGGTCGCAGGAAGCACGGAACCCGCCCACCTGACTGCGACCACCCGGGCCCGCAGATCGGACGAAAAGGAGCGCGCCAGGCATGCTCGACCGACGCCTGCGGTCCGGCATCTCGAAAGGTCTCGCCCCCATCGGGGAGGGACTCGAGAAAGTCGGCATCAGCGCCAACCTCCTGACCGCGATCGGGCTGGGCTTCTCGATCATCACCGCGTTGCTCATCGCGGCCGGCGAGCTCCGTTGGGCCGTGCTCGGGCTCGTTGCGAGCGGCTTCGTCGACCTGCTCGACGGTGCGGTCGCGCGGCGCAGCGGGCAGGCCAGCCCGCGCGGCGCCTTCTTCGACTCGGTCACCGACCGCGTCTCGGACGCGGTCGTGCTCGGCGGCGTCGCGTGGTACCTCGCCGGCCAGAGCGCGTACTTGTCGATACTGGCGTTCGCGGCGGCCGCGCTCTCGATGCTGGTCTCCTACGAACGGGCACGGGCCGAAGGTCTGGGCTACGACGCCCGCGGCGGCCTCATGGAGCGGGCCGAGCGGATGGTGCTCCTCGGCGTCGCGCTGTTCTTCGATCTGCTGGTACCCGCGCTCTGGCTGATGATCATCCTGACCTCGCTGACCGCGGTGCAGCGGTTCATCAAGGTCTGGCGCCAGGCTTCGGACCTTCCGGCCCGCCCGCGGCTCTTCGAAGCTCGTCACCGCCGGGTCAACGGAGCGCCGGGGACCGGGGAAGACCGGGTGCCGATGCTGGCCCGATGGCGGGAGCAGCGGGGTCCGGACGCGCGGCGTGAAGCGCGTCGCCAGGCGCGCGCGGCACGCCGCAGCCGGCCCTGAGCACGACCCCGGCCGGCCGGCGCGTCGCTGCCGATCGCGCGTCGTATCTCGCCTACCGCGGCGCCGCGTTCGTCGCGAACGCGGTTCCCGAGCCGGTCGCGATGCCGATCGCCGAATGTGCCGGGCGCGCGCTGGCCCCCTTCCTGAGCGGTCGGCGCACCATCGTCGCCCGCAACCTGGGCCGCGCGACCTCGGGTCGATTGCAGGGCCGGGCGCTGCAACGGGCGGTCTCGGACACGTTCGCTTCGTACGGTCGCTACTGGCTCGAGCTGTTCTGCCTCCCGCG
>JADGON010000143.1 GCA_017882945.1 Acidimicrobiia bacterium
CGGCAGCCTCGGACATGCCGCTCACCGCGGACGAGGTGGCGCAGGTCGACGAGATGTGGCGGGAGAACTTCGGGGTTCAGAACCGCTACGAGATGCCACTCAAGTCCAGCCACTAGCGCGCCCCGGGTAGCGTCCATTCTCATGTCGATGCGGCTCCCCGCCCAGCAACGCCGGACCCAGCTCCTCTCCGTCGCGGTCGAGGTGTTCGCCGAGCGGGGATTCCACGCCACCTCGATGGACGAGATCGCCGAGGCCGCCGGGGTCACCAAGCCGGTGCTCTACCAGCACTTCCCTTCGAAGCGCGCGCTGTATCGCGAGCTGCTCGACGATGTCGACGCGCAGCTCGTCAACCAGCTCGTCGAGGCGACGTCGGGTGCGGAGAGCGGACGGGAGCGGGTCCAACAGGGCTTCGCCGCGTACTTCCGATTCGTCGCTGAGAACCGCGCCGCCTTCCGGCTCCTCTTCGGCGCGTCGGTTCGGAACGACGCGGAGTTCGCGATCGTCGCCGAGCGCGCGATCGACCGCATCGCGGCGCTGATCGCCGAGCTCATCGACATCGAGGCTCCCGCGGGCCACCGGCGCGTCCTCGCGCACGCGATCGTCGGGATGGCCGAGGCCACGAGCCGGCGCCTGACCAACGACGACGCCGAGGACGACCCGGATCGCCTCGCGGGCTGGCTCGCAGAGATGGCGTGGTTCGGCTTGCGCGGCGTCCGCGCGGAGGAACCGGTCGAGCCGCGCTAGAACGCGCTCTTCGCGCACTAAGGACCGTTGCGACACGTCGGTCCCCGTCGTTACCCTCGTCGTATGCGCACGCGTCGTTTCACCGTTCTCGTCGCGCTCGCGATCTTCGCCGCCCTCGCCGCCGCTCCCGGTGCCGCGGTCGCCGACGGATCCACGCCGTGGCGGATCATGCCGAGCCCGAACCTCGGCGCGGGCCACAACCACCTCCAAGAGGTGTCGTGCGTCAGCAACGCCCGCTGTGTCGCGGTCGGCTTCAACGAGAACGTGACGACCGGCTTCCGCCAGTCCGTGGCGGCCACCCTGTCGGGCGGCACCTGGAGGCTCAGCCCGGTTCCCGCGCGAGGTACCTCGACCAACAACCTCTGGAACGTCTCCTGCGTCAGCGCGACACGCTGTGTCGCCGTCGGTTTCTACGCCAACGTCGCCACGGGCTTCTCCAAGACGCTGATCGCGACCTTCGACGGCGCCACGTGGACACTCGCCGCGACCCCCAACCGCCCGAACGTCGACAACTACCTCTTCGGCGTGGACTGCACGGATGCGACCCACTGCGTCGCAGTCGGCCGCAGCTTCGACACCCAGACCTCGTCTTCGCGCAGCCTGGTGCTGACCTTGACCGGGACCAAGTGGTCGATCACCGCGGTCCCGAGCCGCGCCGGGGTCAGCAACCTCCTCGCGGACGTCTCGTGTGCCGACGCGTCGCACTGCGTCGCGGTCGGATACACCGTGGCCGCGGACAACAGCATCCAGACCCTGATCCTCTCGCGAACAGGTGACGCCTGGGGCCTGGACACAAGCGCCGATCGCGCCGCGTCGAGCAACCTGCTGCGCGACGTGTCGTGTCCCAGCGCGACGACGTGCGTCGCGGTCGGCGCGTCGGATCCCGGGCCGGGCACGCTCGACGAGCAGAGCCTGATCGAGACCCTCTCCGGTGGCGTCTGGACGATCACGACCAGCCCCGATCGGGCCGGGTTCGACAACCACCTGTGGGCGGTGAGCTGCAGCAACACGGCCAACTGCGTCGCCGCGGGCCAGAGCCAGAACGACACCCTCGGGCGGCCGTTGATCCAGACCCTGGCCAATGGCACCTGGACCCTGACGAGCCCGACTCCCTACCGGCCCGCGACCTTCAACCACCTGTACGGCTTGTCGTGCTTCACCATCCGCAACTGCAAGGCGGTTGGCGACTACGTCAACAAGACGACGAACATCTTCCGGACCGCGGTCCTCACCAACAGCCCGTAAGCGCGGTCAGAGAGCTGCCCGGTCGGGTGCGACCGGGAACCGCACGTACTCGTCGATCAGGTGGATGCCCAGCTCGGGACCGGCGGTGCTCGTCTCCGCGTGGTCGCGCTCGCGCAGGTCGGCGACGAGCGCGTCGAGCACGAAAGCCAGCTCGAGGTCGTCGGTGTGGTCGCGCCACGCGTCGCGCTCCCCCGCGTCCACGAAGCAGTACGCCTTCCACGAGACGGAGAAGCGCAGCTCATTCCACGTGTACGCGTGGACGTGTCGACCCGACGCATCCCGCAGGACGATGCGGCCATCCGCGGCGGTCGCGAGCACGGAGCCGGGATCGAGCGGGGGAAGGACCGCGCCCAGTGGACCGACCGGCTCCACGCTGTGGAACACCGTGTCGGTGTCGAGCACGGCTGCGGTGTTGTGTCGCGCTTCGTTGTGCGCGACCGCGCCGTCGGGGCCGTCGGGCCAGTACGCGAGCGCGCCGCCCTCCGGCGCGCCGAACCAGGCGATGCCCGTGGCAATCGGCAGGCGCCAACGGTCGAACAGTCCCGAGTGGTGCATGACCACGAGCAGCCACTGGGGCACCAGCTTGCGATTCAAGCCACGGAACTCGGGCACGTCGGTGTGCACCGCGAGCTCCTGGCCCGGGAGGAACAGGTTGGCGTAGACGATCGCGGGCTCGATGAGTGGTCGGCCGTGGATGTGGCGCGCCGCGTCGATGAGCCCCTCGTGGTCACGGAATGCTGCAACACCGTCGAGCAGCAGGCGGTCGCCGTACGCGTATTCCTCGCGGAAGTAGCTCGTGCGCGCGCCAACGGACGCGGCCGTGTCACCGGCGCCGACACGCGTCTTGAGGAAGTTGCGGACCGCGTCGTGTCGAGGAGACAATCCGGGGCCGATCGGCAGCTCGATCTGCTCGTGCTCGGCGTAGAGCCGGTACGCGCCGAACTCGGCACCCCGACGCTCGAACGCGGCCGCCAGATCGGCATCCGGGAAGAGTGGGTCGAGCTGGACCAAGGCTGCGGTCACGACAGGCTCGGTTCCCCGGCCCAGTGCCGGCGGGCGACCTCGGGGTGGCTGCGGAGCCAGCCCCGCAATGCGTTCTCCCCGTACTCCGCGTAGATCGGGTTCGCCGGGTCCGGCGCCCGGGTCCCCCCGGCCGCCTCCAGCTCGGCCACCAGCTCCGCCGGGAGCTCGATGGGATCCAGCCGCGCGTCGAGGCGCGGGCCGAAGAAGTAGGGCACCGACACGCGTTCGCGCCCCGGTGGGGGGCTCACGACCCGGTGCACCGTTGCCTCGTAGTAGCCGCGACTGGTGACCTCGAACATCTCCCCGATGTTGCAGACCAGGCTGCCCGCAATCGGTGGGACATCGATGAACCCGCCCGGCGCCGCAACCTGGAGACCACCGGTCTCGTCCTGGAGCAGGATCGCGAGGTACCCGTAGTCCTTGTGCGCACCGACACCCTGGTCCTCCCCCGCAGCGACGGGTGGGTACCGGATGATCTTCAGGTGCGGCGACGGGTCCGGCGTGAACGTCGCATCGAAGCGATCGGCCGCCGCTCCGAGCGAGCGCGCCAGGGCGCGCACGAGTACGAGCGCGATCTGCTCCATCTCGGCCATGTAACCGAGCACGACCTCGCGCAGCTCGGGAAGTGCGGCGGGCCATTGGTTCGGCCCGAGCAAGCGCCAGTACGCCGGCTCACCCGGCACCGGACCACGCGGCTCGCGCTCGACCCCGACGTCGAGCTGCTCGCGCCGGTCCGGGCGCCCGTTCGTGTGCTCCTCGCCCACCCGGGTGTAGCCGCGGAACTGGACCGAGTTGACGTTCTCGATCGCGAGCCGCTCCGCCTCGGGGAGCGCGAAGAACGCCCTCGCGACCTCGAGCACCCGGGCCGACCGGGTGGCATCGATCCCGTGGCCCACGAGGGAGAAGAAGCCGCGATCCCGGCACGCGACGCGCAGCGCCTCGATGACGGAGGCAGCTGCGGGCCCTTCGGGCTCGGAACGCAGCGGCGCCATGTCGATCACCGGTAGCGCGTCGGCAGTGGCCGCTTCACTCACGGTACGCACCCGAAGAACATAGACCCGCATCCTTGCGCTCCACATTCCCCGACCTCACCGGCGTCGCCACTCCGACGCGCAGCGATCGCACGGCCGGCGGGCTGGTGCTCGAAGCGTCACGTTCGGCGGGCTCGCTCCGTCGGGGGGCCGAGAGGAGCTCACTTCGTCGAGGGGGGCGTGACATCGAGACCCACTGGCGGTGCGATCGCTGTGCTGACTCCGGGTCGCCGATCGGAAGAGGATGGGAGACCTCCGACCGTCGGCGAACCGAGACCGATGATACTCCCTAAATCTGACCTGTCAACTCGGATTTAGCCACCGGTGTCGTGGATTCGATGAAGTCCACGAGGACGTCCACGAATCGCTCCGGCTGCTCGCAATGCGGGAAGTGGCCGGCACCCTGGAACACCTCGAGGCGGCTTCCCGGGATCGCCTCGTGCGCCGCGATGCCGTGCTCGATCGGGATGATCGGGTCCCGGTCACCCCAGACGATCAGCGTCGGCACGTCCGCCGCGAGGTAGAGCCGGTCGGCCGCGCTGACCCGCTGGCCGTGCAGGTCGACCACCGACCGCAAGGTGTGCTGAAACGCCTCGCGAGTCGACGCGTCGCTGAGGGATGCGTAGCTCCGCCAGATCTCCGCGACCGCGGGGACCGGCCGCAGCCCGACCCGGTCCAGCCACCCCGTCACCGCGGTGCCGGCGTCGCGCACGTACCCGTTGCATACGATCGGCAAGACATGCTCGGCGCCCGGCAACGTCAGCGCGCGCAGCACGAGCGCGACCTCCTGACCCAGCCCACCGCTCGCGACGAGCACGATGCGCTCGCAGCGTTCCGGATGCTGGTACTCGAGCTGCATCGCGACGCCCCCGCCGAACGACTGCCCCACGATGGTGGCACCGTCGTGACCGAGCGCGATCAGGAGATCGCGAATGCTGCTCGCGTGCGCGCCGAGGGAGTAGTCGCCGCGTGGCTTGTCCGACGTGCCGTGTCCGAACAGGTCGGGCGCGATCACCGTGCAGTGGCGCGCCAGCTCGGGGAGGATCGGCTCCCAGGTGGCCGAGCTTCCGGCCATGCCGTGGATGAGCACGACCACGGGTCCCGACCCACCCCCCCGGTAGCTCATGTCGTGACCGTGGATCGAGACGTGCTGAGCTTCCATTGGGCTCTATCCCTGTTCGCGACCGACGACCGACACGAACGAGACCATCTCGCCCGGGTAGCCGCCAAGGTTGTGGGTGAGGGCCAGGGACCGGTCGTTGCCGATCCGGCGCTCCTCCGGGGCTTCGCCACGGAGCTGCAGCCAGCACTCGAACATCATCCGCAGGCCCGACGCACCGACCGGGTGGCCGAAGCTCTTCAGCCCGCCGTCCGGGTTCACCGGGAGCTCGCCTCCGAGGTCGAACGTGCCGGCGAGCTCTTCCTTCCATGCCGTGCCCCGTTCGGCGAAGCCGAGATCCTCCATCAGCACGAGCTCGGTCGGGGTGAAGCAGTCGTGCACCTCGGCCATGGCGAGCTCGTGGCGCGGGTCGGTGATCCCCGCCTGCGCGTAGGCGTCCTCCGCGCTGCGCTGCACCTCGGGGAAGTGCGTGTAGTCATAGGCGGGATCGATGAGCCCGGAGCCATTCCCGGCGACCAGCGCCAACGACTTCACGAACAGCGGCTTCTCGCCGTAGCGATGCGCGTCCTCGGCCCGGACGACGATCGCGGCGGCGGCACCGTCCGCGACGCCCGCACAGTCGAGGATGCCGAGGGGTCCGGCGACGCGCGGCGACGCGCAGATCGCGTCGATGCTCATCTCTCGCCGGAACTGCGCCCGCGGGTTCCGTGCACCGTTGTAGTGGTTCTTCCACGCGATGCGCGCGAGCACATCTTTGATCTCGGCTTCGTCCACGCCGTACCGCTGGGCGTAGGCCGGCGCGACCATGCTGAACATCGCGGCCGCGGTCAGGGTGCGCGAGGTGCCGTCGTTCGGCACGGGAAACGCGTTGAGCCCCGCGTATCCGCTGTCCTTCACCTTCTCGGCGCCGACCGCCATCGCGATGTCGTACGCGCCCGACGCCACCGCGTACGCGGCTTGGCGGAGCGCTTCGGATCCCGTCGCGCAGAAGTTCTCGACCCGGGTCACGGGCTTGCCCTCGAGCTGGAGCGGGCGGGCGAGCGTGATGCCGCTCATCCCGCTCTGGGCCGTGCCGAACCAGTAGGCGTCGACGGTGTCCTTGTCGATCCCCGCCGAGGTGAACGCCTGGTTGGAGGCATCGATGATGAGGTCGTCGAGCCCGGTGTCGAAGCGCTCACCGAACGCGGTGCAGCCCATCCCGACGATCGCGACCCGATCCTTGATCCCGTGCGAGCCCATGGTCGTCCTCTCAGCCGGCCCGGAGGGGCCGGGCCTTCCAGAAGTAGTCGTGAATGCCGTCCGCGGTGAAGAGCCGGCGGAACGTCATCTCGACCCGATCCCCGATCTGCACGGCGTCGGGATCCACGTCGGTGAGCTCCACCGGGAACCGGCCGCCGCCGTCGAAGTCCACCACCGCGAACACGATCGGCGGGCTCGGCGAGTACGCGAGCTTGTCGATGGTGAACGTCACGATCGTCGCGGGCACGTCCGCCATCGGCGCGGGTTCCATGTCGTCGATCGCGCCGCCGGCCATGGAGACGCGAGCCGGAGGAAGGTGCAGCGCGCCACTGGCACGGTCCCGGGAACCGACGAATCCGAGCTTCCACTCCTCCGAGCGACCGGCGGCCGCACCGGACACGCGTGCCGGCTCGGGCCGGCGCGGCGGCTCGACGGTGACCATGCCACGCCAGGCCAGGAACTTGCCGTACGGAACGTCGCCACCGAGATCGACCTGCGCGCTCACCGGCCGCGCGGGCGCGTACCCCGCGATCGCGTCGGTCGTGCGGAACAACAGCACCTCGGCCCCGTCGGCGAGCACCACTAGCGCGATGACTTCGCCCGGGCCGGATTGCTCGAGCGCGCTGGTCAACAAGAGGCCCGCGTGCGCGGTGCCGGTGTTGCCGACGCTCGCGGCAAGGTCGTCCACGACGGCGCCGTCACGCGCACCCAGTCGCTTCGTCAGCGCACGAACGGCCC
>JADGON010000020.1 GCA_017882945.1 Acidimicrobiia bacterium
AGGCCACCATCGCCGCACGATGGCGTTCGACGCCATGTAGGCGATCACCGCGTAGAGGCCACCGACCACGAGGTCGAAGACGTAGTGCTCGCCCAGGTACACGAGCGAGAAGCCCATCGCGATGGGGTACGCGACGAGCGCCCACCGCCAACGCCTCGTGAGCGGCCAGAAGAACAACAACAGCGATGTCGTGACGGCGAAGTGCAGGGATGGCACGGCAGCAATCGGGTTCACGTAGGTGCTCTTCGATCCGATCGCTCGGCCCATCCGGATGTGCATCTGGCCCGCGAGGCCGGTGATGACCCGGGAGACACGCGGGATGTCATGGTGCTGCCCCGCGAGCCACGGCGGCGTCGCGGGGAACACCGAGTAGGTGATGAGCGCCATCGCCGCGAGCAGGATGAGCATGAGCGCGAAGCGTCCGAACCACTGGTGCGCGAACTTCCATACGAGCGCCGCGGTGATGAGGGGGACGAAGAAGTAGCTCAGGTACACGAGCGCCAAGAGGTAGTCCCACGGGCGCGGCGACCCGGGCGTGTAGAGCCAGCGCTGAAGGGTGACGGTGGGGACCGTCCCGCCGAAGAGCACCTCGTCGACGCGGATCTGCGGGTAGGTGTAGGTGTGACCGGTGATCCCGTAGGTTCGGCCCTTGAGGAAGTCGTAGGCCAAGAGGACGCCCACGAGGGGCAGGAATTCACGGATCAGGCGGCCCGGTCCGTTCGACTGGCCGAGCGATGCGATGACCAGCGCACCCACCAGCCAGAGGACGAGCCAGTCGCGGCCGGCCGGGAGACCGAAGACCAGGGCGACGATGATGAACGCGGCCGCGTACAACCCGAGCGCTCCCCGGCGCCAACGAGCTCGCCGTGCGCGGTCTTCGCCACTCGCGGTGGGTCCGACGGACGTGGACTCCCGTAGCACGGGCACCACGTTCTCACACCTGGAACAGCCGCGTCCGGCATGTTCGAGGACTCTCAACGGGCTCACCTCTCCCGGGTGACCGGCCGTACGATCGGGAATCATCCCCCACCCCCCGACCGCGCCGCCGAGCCGACTCCCCTTCGCTCTCGACCGACGTCCGCTGCTCGCGCTCGCCGCCGTTCTCGTCGCCGCTCTCGTCCTCCAGCTCGTGGCCTACGCAATCTTCGGCCGGGCGCACGCGCTCTCGGACGTGCCGCACGTGTTCGATCTGCGCGGCATCCGGCCCGGGGCGCCGCCGTACTTCGCACGCAATCTGGAGTACCCGGTGCTCATCGGCTTCACGATGTACGCGATGTCGTTCGCCGGCGGCGGAGCGCTCGGCTTCTTCCTCGTCGGCGCGTTGATCTCGGGAGGTCTGGCCGTCGTCGTCGCGATCACGCTCGAGTGGCGGGGCTCACCCCACCTGTGGCGGTGGATCGTCGGGGTGCCGGTCGTGCTCTTCGTCTTCCACAACTGGGATCTCCTCGCGATCGCGCCTGCAGTCGCGGGCTTGGCGTTCTTCGAACGGGATCGTGATGCGCCCGCCGGCGCGCTCATTGGTCTGGGCGCGGCAGCGAAGCTGTTCCCCGCTGCGTTCATCGTGCCGCTGGCCGCGGTACGGCTCGCTCAGCGACGGCCTCGCGACGCCGCTCGGCTCGTGCTCAGCGCGTCGTTGGTCCTGCTCGCAGTCAACCTGCCGGTGATGCTCGCCGCGCCGCACCGTTGGTGGTGGACGTTCTCGTTCCAGGGTTCCCGTCGCGCCACGTGGGGTTCTCTCTGGCACTACGTCGGGCAGATCCCGGGTCTGCACGAGCTCACGGCACCGCCGACGGCCAACGTCCTCGCGTTCGTCGCCCTGCTCATCGGACTCGCGCTGCTCACCCGCGTGGCCGTCCGACGCCGGCTCGGCGCGTTCGAGATCGGCGCCGCCGCGACCGCGATCTTCCTGCTCAGCAACAAGGTGTACTCGCCGGTCTACGACCTCTGGCTGGTGCCCTTCTTCGCCGCGCTTCCCATCCCGCGCCGATGGTGGGTGCTGTTCTGTACCGCAGATCTCGGGGTCTACTTCGTCGTGTACGGCAACTCGCGCCTGGGTCTCCCCGGCGACTTCGTGGTCGTGGCCCTGGGCTGCTTCGTGCTCACACGTGCGGTCGTGATCGTCGCGGTGATCGCGATGGCGGTGCGCGGTCACGAAGCCAAACCTGCGCGCGCCGTCACGAGTGGAGGGGTGCACGGGTAGCCTTTCCGTTCGTGCCTGCCGCCGCGACTTCGACTGGCGGCACGCGCCCATCGAGCGCGGTGAGGTTGATGTCGCGGCTCACGCTGCGCCGTCAGAGCACCCAGGTGAGGGTGATCGTCGGCGTGTTCGTGGTCTCCAGGGTGGTCGCGTACGCGCTCGGGCTCCGCTTCGACGACCGGCTCCTCCATGGCGCGTACCAGCTGCTCGACGTCCACCTGTTGCGCGTCGATCCGTTCAAGAGCATCTTCTACCTCCAGAGCCAGCCACCGCTCTTCAACGCGTTCACCGCTCTGGTGGTCCGACTCCCGGACAACCTCGTCAACACGACGCTGATGCTGCTCTGGCACGCGGCCGGCCTCGCCACCGGCCTGCTCCTCTACGCCACCATGGTGCGCCTCGGGGTGCGCGCCTGGCTCGCGGCCGGGTTCGTCTGCGTCTTCCTGCTGATGCCCGAGACGATCCTCGTCGAGAGCTGGTTCTTCTACACCCAGCTCGAGATGCTCTTGCTGGCCCTGATGCTCTGGGGACTCGCGCGGTTCGCGTCGACCCGCACCACCCGCGATGGACTGCTCTTCACCGGGAGCCTCGGTGCGCTCGTGCTCCTGCGCAGCTCGCTCCATGTGCTGCTCATGGTCCTGCTGGTCATCATCATCTGGCGCCAGCTGCGCATCGATGCCCGCAAGCTCGCCGTGATCGCCGCGGTACCACTCCTCCTCGTCGGCGCCTGGTCGGTGAAGAACGTCGTGGTCTTCGACAGCTCGTCCAACAGCTCCTGGTTGGGAATGAACCTCTCGTACGTCGCGCGCGCCGGGGTGACGGATGCCCGCTGTCACGAGCTCGTCGCCGAGCACGCCGTCAGCCCGATCGCCTGCGTGCGGGCGTTCAGCAAGCCCGCCGCGTACACCGCGCGGTTCCCGCACCCCCACCGGTACGGAACCGCGGCGACCGATGCCCTGTACAAGTCGACCGGTGAGCCCAACTACAACGCGTCGCTCTATGCCGACGTGTCGAAGCAATACCAGCGCGACGCGCTCGACCTGTTGCGCGACGGAGGTGCAGGGGCGCTGACGCGGGCCGAGGCTGCGGCGTACACGGTCTGGGCCGAGCCCGGCGACGACGTGCTCCAGCTGCAGAAGGCCCGAGCACCGATCGGCGGCTACGCCGACTGGTTCGACCGGATCGTGCTCCTCCGTCCGGTCGCGAGCGGTTGGAACGACCCGGCTCGGTTCACGGCCAACGCGGGCTCGTTCCCCGTCGGGGATGCGCTCGGCTCGATCAGCTACACGCTGCTCGGTCTCTTCGCGCTCGCCGTCTACGGCGGTGTCGCGGGTTGGCGCCGCGGGAGGGCGGGGAATCCGGCGTTGCGCTGCGTGTGCGCGGTGGGGCTGGTGCTCATCGGGTATTCCACCATCGTCGGGAACGCGCTCGACTACCGCGAGAACAACCGGTTCCGGGTCGAGACCGCACCCGTGGTCCTGGTGCTCGGCGCGCTCGGTGTCGAGCTCACCTGGCGCAGCGTGCGTGCGCGCCGAGCCGTGGGCGGTGACGACGGGACAACCGTCGAGGCGGAGGCGTCAGTCGCCCGGGAGGCGAGCCCTTCGGGGTGAACCGAGCGCCACCAGCACCGCGGCGATCCCGATGAGCCCGAGGTACCACCACGGCGCGACGTGGGCCAGGGAGAGCTTCACGTCCACGAGCTCAACGAACGCAACGGTCGTGGCCACCAGGCCGAGGACGAGAAGGACTCCGCGTGCCACGAGCACCGCGACGACGAGGCGCGACCGGTCAGCAGGCATTCCGACCATTCTCGCACCTGCGCCCGCGCCGTCGGTACCGTCGCCTAGCGTTCGCGCATCGAGCCGGAGCCCACCCGCGTGGACACTGGGGCGCCCATCACGGCGACTCCGCGAACTGCGACCGTCGGGGCCGACACGCCGGCGACGACGGCGCGTGGCGGCCGCCGGTCGTGGCTCCGTTCGCCCTCCTTCGGCGCGGCCGTCATCATGGGCCTCGCACTCG
>JADGON010000144.1 GCA_017882945.1 Acidimicrobiia bacterium
CGCATGATCAGGAGGTCCCAGCGGATCTCGTAGCGCCGCAACCAGGCCTCGGTCAGGTGATGAATCCGGTGCGGGCGGGCGGTCAGGAGGACGATCTGGAGCGCGGGGTCGAGCAGATCGAGGATGGTCTTCACCTCTTCGATGACCCGATCCTCACCACAGGCGTCGAAGAACGAGCGCCAGTCCTGGCGAGGCGACTCGAGGTAGTGCTGGCGCCGGGAGGCATCGGAGAGCACGCCGTCGATGTCGACGACGACCGCCGCGCCCGGGACGAGCTGCTCGGCGCGCCAGGTCCAGTGTTCAGGCACGCTGCGCACTACCGGACCAGGCGTAAATCCGGAGGCCCGGACCGCTGAGAGACGGGCCGCGAATGTTCGAGGGCCGGAGGTCGGAGCCGCATAGGTGGAGTATTACCAGTCGGATGCGTCGGAGACCCACACGTCGTGTGGGTCTCCGACGCATCAGTCCTCCGTGGGGGCGGCGGCGAAGTAGCGGGACTTGATGCCGTCGACCACGGCCGGGTCGGCGAGCGTGGTCGTGTCCCCCAACGCCTGGTCTTGCGCGACGTCACGGAGGAGGCGGCGCATGATCTTGCCCGAGCGCGTCTTCGGCAGCTCCTCGGTGAAGAGGATCGACTTGGGCTTGGCGATCGGGCCGATCAGCTCGGCCACGTGGTTGCGGAGCTCGTCCACCAATTCGTCGCGGGGCTCGACGCCCGAACGCAGGATCACGAACGCGGCGATGGCCTGACCGGTCGTGTCGTCGACCTTCCCGACCACGGCGGCCTCGGCCACCGCGGGATGGTCGACGAGCGCCGACTCGACCTCGGTCGTGGAGATGTTGTGACCCGACACGAGCATGATGTCGTCGACGCGGCCGAGTAGCCAGAAGTAGCCCTCTTCGTCTCGCTTCGCGCCGTCGCCGGCGAAGTACTTGCCGTCGAAGCGGCTCCAATACGTGTCGCGGTAACGCTGCGGGTCACCCCAAATTCCGCGCAACATCGACGGCCACGGCCGCTCGAGTACGAGGTAGCCGCCGCCGGGAAGCCCAACCGGCTTCCCCGCGTCGTCGACGATGCCCGCGCCGATGCCGGGCAGCGGGAACGTCGCGCTCCCGGGCTTCAGCTTCGTCGCGCCGGGCAACGCGCTGATCATGATGGCGCCGGTCTCGGTCTGCCACCAGGTGTCGACGACCGGGCACCGCTCGCCGCCGATCGTTTTGTAGTACCAGACCCACGCCTCGGGGTTGATGGGCTCGCCGACGGTTCCCATCAGCCGGATGGACGACAGGTCGTGGCGGGCGGGGTACTCGTCGCCCCACTTCATGAATGTCCGGATCGCCGTCGGCGCGGTGTAGAAGGTCGTGACCTTGTACTTCTCCACGATCGACCAGAAGCGGTCCTTGTCGGGGAAGTCGGGCGTTCCTTCGTAGAGGACGCTGGTCGTCCGGTTCGCGAGCGGCCCGTAGACGATGTAGGAATGACCGGTGACCCAGCCGACATCGGCCGTGCACCAGTAGACGTCGGTGTCGGGGTGCAGATCGAACACGTGCTTGTGTGTGTACGCACACTGGGTGAGATACCCACCCGTCGTGTGCATGATCCCCTTGGGCTTGCCGGTGGTGCCCGACGTGTAGAGGAGGAAGAGCAGGTCTTCGCTGTCCATCTCGCAGCACGCGCATTCCGGCGCCTGACCGGGCACCGTGTCGTGCCACCAGACGTCGCGGCCGGCTTGCATCGCAACGTCGTTCTTCGTGCGTTGCAGCACGAGCACCCGTTCGATCGACGGTGTGTCGGCAAGCGCCTCGTCGGCGATGTCCTTGAGCGCGACGACCGCGCCGCGGCGCCAGGCGCCGTCGCCGGTGATGAGCACCTTGGCCTGCGCGTCGTTGATGCGGTCCTTCAGTGACTGCGCGCTGAACCCGCCGAACACCACCGAGTGCGGCGCGCCGATACGCGCGCAGGCGAGGATCGCGGCGACCGTCTCGGGGACCATGCCCATGTAGATGGCGACGCGGTCACCCTTCTCGACGCCGAACGACCGCAGTGTGTTCGCGACCCGGCAGGTCTCCTCGAGGAGGTCACGGTAGGAAAGCGCGCGGCTGTCGCCGGGCTCGCCTTCCCAGTGGAAGGCGATCTGGTCGCCGTGACCGGCGTCGACGTGGCGGTCGAGACAGTTGTACGAGACGTTGAGCTTGCCGCCCACGAACCACTTCGCGAACGGGAGCTCCCACTCGAGAATGGTGTCCCATTCCTTGGTCCAGTCGAGCTCGAGCGCCTGCGTGGCCCAGAACCCCTGCCAGTCGCGTTCGGCTTCGTCGTAGACCGAAGCGTCGGTGTCGAGCGCGGTCTTACGGAATTCCGCGGGCGGCGGAAACGTCCGGCCCTCTTGGAGCAGCCCTTCGAGCGTGTCCGACATACGACCCCCTCTTTCCTACTTCTCTCCGAACCGCCGCAGGCTATCCAGGGCCAGGCGCAGAGCGGAGGCCCGGATGGCCTCGAGGCGACACCGCGTGATGGAGGGACGGAGCCGTAGCCGAGTGGAAAGAGTCACTTGACGAGCGTCACGACGCGGTGCGCGCCGAGGCCCGCGGGATCGGTGAGCGCATTCGCCTCGGCGACCCGGCTGCGGCCTTCGAGGGCTTCGAGGTCGCCGATATGCGCGCGCGACTCCCACTGCTGACGCCCCGCCTCGACCAGCTCTTCGATGCCGAGGCCCTGCAGCCAATCCGACTGGGATTCGTCGGCGGCGATCGTGAATCCCGAGTGGCGGGCGGCGTGCAGGAGCTGCTCCCGCACGACGTCGGAGGTGATGTCCTGCGTGCCGGGTGCGTCGAGCGCGGGGCCGCCGCGGGCATGCGCGCGATAGGTGCGCAGCCACGCGCTCGCGTCGCCGCGCTCGAGGATCCGGGCGGCGTCGTCTACGTAGTCGACCGCGATCACGGTCCCGTGCCGCACCATGCGCGCGCAGGTCGCGAACCAGGCGTCGATGCCGCGCGGAATCGGAAGCCGCGAGCCCGCTTCTACGGTCAGGCCCTGCGTGACCGCGTCGAGCGCGCCCGCGTCGTTCGGCTCGGCGGGCACGAGGACCTCCTCGAACCCACCACCCGCGGGCGCGGCCGCGACGCGCACTTCCAGCCAACCCGCGTCGCTCGACTGCGCGATCCCGAACGGCAGGTTGTCGAGCAACTCGTTGGCGAGAACCACGCCGATGAGCTCGAGCGCGGGCAGCTCCTCGAGCGCGACGACCACCGGGCCCGATCCGGAGACCGGCAGTGGTGCCTCATCGTCGTGACCGGCGGTAAAGGGTCCCAGCGCCTCGTCGGGTGGTTCGAGCTCGAGCCGCTCGCGTTGCTCGTCGCGGAGCGCGGCCGAAACCTCCACCAGCACGTAGTGAAGGGCACGCTCGCACGCGGGATGCGCGCGCAGCACGTCGCGGGCAAGGCGGCCGTTCCCCGCGCCGGCCTCCACCACCACGAACGGGTCGGGCTCACCGAGCTCGCGCCAGCTGCGGTCGAGGGCGCGGGCGACGCACGCGCCGAACAACGAGCCGACCTCCGGGCTGGTCACGAAGTCGCGGCCGGCGCGCCCGGCGCCGCGGCCCGAGGCGAAGAAGCCGACTTCGGGCTCGTACAACGCCAGCTCGACGAAGCGGTCGAACGTGATCGCACCTTCGCGCCGAATCAGGCGCTCGATCGCGTCGGAGGCGCTCCCGGCTAGAACGCTCGCTCCCCGATCCGCGCGAACAGCTGCGGATAGATACCGATCACGACGACGACGGCGCCCATGAGTGCGATCGCGCCGGCGAGCGCCGGGGGAACCCGAATCGGCGAGCGATCAGTGCCTTCGGCGGGCTCCGCGAACCACATCCGGCGGACGACCGCGAAGTAATAGAAAAACGCGATCACGGAGTTCACCGCGGCGATCACCGCGAGCCCGATACCCCAGCCGGTGCCCGCGTCGATGATCGATCGGAACATCACGAACTTGGCGAACCAGCCCGCGAGCGGCGGGATACCCGCGAGCGACGCCATGAAGAGCGTCATCGTGACCGCCA
>JADGON010000145.1 GCA_017882945.1 Acidimicrobiia bacterium
ACGGCTCAACGTTGTTGCTCTTGTTGACGATTGTTGACGTTGAGACTTACTGTGCCCAAACCGGTTGAGGAGAGTTGAGCGTGGCGTCGGCAGTCCCTTATGACCTCCTGACTCCCCGTGAGGTTGCTGAGGTCATGCGGGTATCAACGATGACGGTCTACCGCCTCATCAAGTCGGGTGAGCTGCCCGCCATGCGGGTCGGAAAGCACCTTCGCATCCGGGGGAACGACGTCGCCGCGTTCCTCGACGCTCGCATCGTCCGCACGCCCGGGGCCCCGGGCAAGGAAGGCGGACCGTGGCCCGCCGCCTGATCGGTCTCGATGTCGGGACGAACGCCGTTCGTGTCGTCGAGCTGGAGCCCGCGGGGGAGATGCCGCGCGTCACGTCGTTCGGTCAGGTCGCGCTGCCGCCCGATGCGATGCGCGAAGGCGAGGTGGTCGATCGCGCCGCGGTCGCGGCCGCGATCCAACGCCTCTGGAAGGAGCTGAGCCTCCGCAAGGGTGAGGTGCGCGTCGGTGTCGCGAGCCCGCGCGTCCTCGTGCGCACCCTCGACCTGCCGGTCATGTCGGACGAGGACCTCGCCGGCGCGCTCCGCTTCCAGGCCCAGGAGCTCATCCCGATCCCGCTCGAAGACGCACTGCTCGACTTCCAGGTGCTCGAGCAGCTTCCGGTGTCGGAGCCGGCCGCGGACGGCACGGTGGCGGCGCCGATGCAGCGGATCCTGCTCGCGGCCGCGCACCGGGACACGGTGGCGAACCTCGTCGCCGCGGTGCGCGACGCGGGGCTCACGGTCGCGGCGGTGGATCTCGTCCCGCTCGCACTGATCCGGGCGATCGGTCGACGTGTCTCGGACAACGGGGGTGGCTCCGAAGCAATCGTCAGCGTCGGTGGCGGTGTGACCGTCATGGTCGCCCACGAGGCGGGGTTGCCGCGGTTCGTGCGCGTGCTCGGACTCGGGGGCCGCCCGCTCACCGAGGCCATCGCCCGTGACCTCGCGATCCCGTTCGAACAGGCCGAAGCGCTCAAGCGCCAGACGACCCAGGTGCCGGAGGGGGTCGCTGATCGGGCGCGGGCCGCGATGGCGCGCCCACTCGCCGACCTCGTCGAGCAGATCCGCGGATCCTTGGACTACTACCGCGCCCAACCGGGCGCGCCACGCTTGCTCCGGGTCACGCTCACCGGCGGCGCGTCGCTCACTCCGGGTCTCGCGGAGCAGCTGCGCGAGCTCATCGGGCTGCCGGTCGAGTCGGCCACGCCGCGCGACCAGCTCGCGATCGGCGACATCGGGTTCCCGAGCGACCGGGTAGAGACGCTCGACCCGTACCTGCCCACGCCGGCGGGTCTCGCGCTCGGCGGGCTGGCGACCGGTCGAAGGATCAACCTGATCGGTGGCGAAGGACGCTCGGCGCAAGCGCGTCAACGCATGCTCGCGGTCGCAGCCGTCGTCGGGGTGTTGCTGCTCCTGGCGCTCGGAGGGATCTGGTTCCTCCGCAAGAGCGCGCTCGATACGGAGAAGGACCGGCTCAGCCAGGCGAAGTCCGAGCTCGCGCAGCTCGACAAGGAGAAGGCGAGCCTCTCGGACGCCGAGAAGGCCCAGGCCGAGGTCGACACCCTGCGTTCCCAGGTCGAGCTCGTGCTCGCCCAGGACATCTCGTGGTCGCGCATGCTCCAGGAGATCGCGCGCACGATTCCGAACGACACGTGGCTCACCGCGTTCCAAGGCAGCGCGGCGAGCTCCCAGCCGGGTGGGGGCACCGGATCCTCGCTCACCCCGTCCACCCCGACGACCGCACCGTCGAGCGTCACGACGACCACCACGAAGGGCAGCTCGGCGGGCACCGGGTCCACGCCGGTGTCACCCGCGGCGGGCGTGACGCCGGTGCCGGGCACGAGCGGCACGGCGACCTTCACCGTGGTGGGACTCGACTTCCGTTCGGTCGCGGCCTGGATCCAGCGCATCGGCACCCAGATCCCGTCGTTCTCGGATCTGTGGGTCCCGTCCGCGACGCGCGGCGGTCAGACCGCGAGCTCGAGCGGTCGCAACTTCGTGAACTTCTCCTCGACCGCCACGATCACGAGCGCGGCGCGCTCGGACCGCTTGGAGAAGGTCCAGCGAGGGACTCCATGAAGCGGGGCATGCTCATCGGGGTCATCGCGGGTGGTGTGGTCGTGGTGCTGGTCTGGTACTTCCTGCTCTTCGCTCCGACTTCGAGCGACCTGAACGACACGCGCGACCAGGTCGCGGCCGCGCAGAGCCAGAAGCAGGAGCTCGAGAACACGATCCGGCGCCTGAAGGACCTCAGCGCGAACGCCCCGCAACAGCAGGCGACGCTGCGCACGCTGCGGGCCGCGATCCCCGCCAACCCGGATCTCGGCGAGTTCATCCTGCAGGCGAACGACATCGCGGCGGCCGCCGGCATCGACTGGCTCTCCATCTCGCCGACGCCACCCACCACGACGGTCGGCGGCGGACCGACGAGCACGATCGCGATCTCGATCCAGGTCAGTGGCGGCTTCTTCCAGGTGCTCGACTACCTGAACCGGCTCGAGGCTCTGGAGCGGCTCGTCCTCGTGGACTCGATCAACGTCACCACCGGGGGCGGCTCCGGCGGCGCGGCCGGGAGCACGAGCGCGAACGGGAGCACCGGCTCGACCTCGAACGCCACGTCGTCGACCGGCGGCGCGCCCGACCTCAGCGTGACGCTGGTCGGGCGCATGTTCACCGAGGCGCAGTCGTCGACGAGCCCCGGCGGTACTCCGAGCACGCCCGCCACGCCCGGCGGTTCGACCTCGACCACGCCCACGACGCCGACCACGCCCACGACGCCGCCCGCGTCAACCGGGACGAGCTCCTGATGGCCGCGGCGAACCCGAACCGTCGTCTCACGATCATGCTCGCCGCCGGCGGTGTCGCGATCGCGCTCTTCGCCGCGTACAGCCTGTTCAGCGGCGGGGGCTCGAACAACTCGCCGAGCACGATCCCGCCCGCGTCCCAGACCGCGGACAGTGGACACGGCGGAACCCAGCAGACACCGTCCACGACCGCGCCCGGTCAGCCGACGCTGCCGAACGGGCAGTTCGACGTCTTCGCGACCCGCAACCCGTTCGAGCCCGCGATCCAGGTGACCGACACCGGGACCCCGGACACGAGTGGCGGGACCGGCGCCACCGGTGGGACGGTCACGCCACCCGACACGAGCGGGGGGACCACCGCGCCGACGACTCCGGCGAGCCCCGAGCCGTCGGCGGGTACCACCGTCGCGGTCATCGACGTGTTCGACCAGGCGGGCACCACGGTCGCGGTCGTGCAGGTCGGTTCGACGCAGTACACCGTCGCGGCCGGCCAGGTCTTCGCCACCAGCTACAAGGTGGTGTCGCTCTCGGGAACCTGCGGCCAGTTCATGTTCGGCGACTCGCCCTTCAGCCTCTGCAAGGGCGAGCAGGTGATCAAGTAGGAGCGGGAGATCGGGTGCTCTCAGGTACCCTGAGGGCGACATGTTGCGCTACCTGACTGCCGGGGAGTCGCACGGCCCCGCCCTGGTGGTCGTGGTCGAAGGTCTTCCGGCCGGCCTTCCCATCACCATCGACGAGATCGGCGCGGAGCTCGCCCGCCGTCGCCTCGGCTTCGGTCGGGGCCCGCGCATGCGCTTCGAGCGCGACGACGTCGAGCTGCTCGGCGGGGTGCGTCACGGCGCGACGCTCGGATCGCCGGTCTCGGTCGTGATCCACAACACCGAGTGGCCGAAGTGGCAGGAGGAGATGTCACCCGCGCCCGGCGTGACCGAGAAGCCACTGAAGCAGCCGCGCCCCGGTCACGCCGATCTCGTGGGCATGCAGAAGTACGGCTTCGACGATGCCCGCAACGTGCTCGAACGTGCCTCGGCCCGTGAGACCGCGGCGCGGGTCGCCGCCGGGACGCTGGCCAAGGCGCTGCTGTCCCACCTCGGCACGTCGATCGTGAGCCACGTCGTCCAGATGGGCGCTGCGAGCGTCGCTCTTGACGCCCCGCGACCGACGCCCGCCGATCTCGAGCGAGTCGACGAGTCGTCGGTGCGTTGCTTCGATCCGAGCGCCGAGGCCGCGATGATCGCCGAGATCGAGAGCGCGGCGAAGGCCGGTGACTCACTCGGCGGGGTCATCGAGGTCCTCGGTTACGGCGTTGCACCCGGGCTCGGTTCGCACGTGCACTGGGATCGGCGCATCGATGGGCTGATCGCGCAGGCGTTGATGAGCATCCAGGCGATGAAGGCGGTCGAGCTCGGTGAAGGGTTCTCGACCGCCGGCCGCCGGGGAAGTGACGCCCACGACGAGATCCTCTGGAACGCGGAGACGAACAGCTACTCCCGCGGCTCGCACCGGGCGGGCGGGACCGAGGGCGGGATGACGACGGGGGACCTGCTGGTCGCCCGTGTGTCGATGAAGCCGCTGGCCACCCTGAACCGGCCGGTGCTCAAGACCGTCGACGTCGACACCAAGCAGGAGACGGTCTCCTTCAAGGAACGGACCGACGTCACGGCGGTGCCCGCCGCGGGAGTGGTGGGCGAGACGATGCTGGCGCTGGTGCTCGCGTCGGAAGCGCTGAGGAAGTTCGGCGGTGACTCCCTCGACGAGTTCGTCCGCAACCACGCGGGGTACCTCGCGTCCTTGTCGTGAGTGCGCGGTCGTGAGTGCGCGCCACCTGGTGCTGGTCGGGATGATGGGGGCGGGCAAGACCTCGGTCGGGCGTCGGTGCGCGAGCCGGCTGGGCCGCTCCTTCGTCGATACCGACGACCTCGTCGAGGCGAACGCGGGCACGCGAGTGGCCGAGATCTTCGAGAGTCTGGGTGAGCCCGCGTTCCGCGCGCTCGAGCGCGCCGCGGTAGCGGACGCGTGTGCTTCGCCCGACCCGCTGGTGATCGCGTGCGGCGGGGGCGCGGTCCTCGACGCCGAGAGCCGCCGCGCGCTGCGCGCCGCGGGGCTCGTCGTCTGGCTTCGTGCATCACCGTCCGTGTTGTCCGATCGTGTCGGACGCAATGCCGGCGCCGACCGACCGTTGCTGGCCGGCGCCGGGAGCGCGCCCGCGGCCGCCACGCTCGAGCGTCTCGCGGCGTTGCGCGCCGGCACCTACGAGGCCTCGGCGGATGTGGTGGTGGACACCGACGGCCGGACGGTCGACGAAGTCGCGGGCGCGGTCGTGGACGTCTTCGAGAACGAGCCTGCATGAGTGTCGTCACGGTGGATGTCGTTCCCGCGTACGACGTGGTGGTCGCGCCCGGCGCGCTCCATGAGATCGGTTCGGTGTTGCGGTCGTTCCGGCGCGTCGCGATCGTGAGCCAGGCCGAGATCGCAGACCGGTACGCGGACGCAGTTCGCTCGGACATCGACGCGGACGTCGAGGTCTTCCTCATGGGTGACGGCGAGGAGGCAAAGACGTTCGCGACGCTCGAAGACCTCTGCCGGCGTTTCGCCGCGTGGGGCCTGTTGCGCGGGGATGTCGTGGTCGCGCTCGGCGGCGGTGTGGTCGGCGACACCGCAGGCTTCGCGGCGGCGGCGTACCACCGCGGGATCGCGGTGCTGCAGGTGCCGACGACGTTGCTCGCGATGGTCGACGCGGCGATCGGTGGGAAGACTGCGGTCAACCTTCCTGAGGGCAAGAACCTCGTGGGGGCGTTCCATCAACCGATCGGCGTCCTGGCCGACACCGACACGCTGGCGTCGTTGCCCGAGCAGGAGTACCGGTCGGGGCTCGGCGAGGTGGCGAAGTACGCACTCCTGGGCGATGTCGTCGAAGACCCGAGTGGTCTGGTCGAGCTCCTCCGGCTGCACACCACCGCGGTGCTGGCCCGGGACCCGGCGGTGCTCGGCGATCTCGTGACTCGTTGCGTGCGGATCAAGGCTGACGTCATCGCGCTCGATCCGGAGGAGCGCACCGGGATCCGCGCGACGCTCAACCTCGGTCACACGCTCGCGCACGCGCTCGAGACCGCCGGGGGCTACGGCCTGACCCACGGCGAGGCGGTGGCGATCGGGCTGGCGTTCGCGGGTGCGCTCGCGGGTGGGTGCGAGCGGGTCGGTGCGGACGTGGTCGATCGCTACCAGGCGGTGCCGGCCTCGCTGGGCTTGCCCACCGAGGTGCCGGGCGGCGAGGACCTGCGGGCCGACGCCCTCCTGGAGCTCATGCGCCGGGACAAGAAGGCGAGTGGCGGGCTGACGTTCGTGTTGCCGGGGCCACATGGGATCGAGCGGGTCGACGATCCGCCCGAGCCGGCGCTGCGGTACGCCCTGACCTCGGTCGGTATCGGAGAATAGGAGCACGATGGCCACGATCCTCCTGCTCTCGGGACCGAATCTGAACCTGCTGGGCGAGCGCGAGCCCGAGATCTACGGCACCGCCACGCTCGACGACTGTGTGGGCGATGCCCGTGCCGCGGCCGAAGCCGCGGGACACACGCTCGAGCACTTCCAGTCGAACCACGAAGGTGAGCTGATTGACGCGATCCACGCGGCGCGCGGTCGGTGTGCCGCGATCGTGATGAACCCGGGTGCCTTCACCCACTCCTCGTACGCGCTCGCCGACGCGCTCGCGGCCTTCGACGGCGTCAAGGTGGAGCTGCACCTCTCGAACCCGTCGGCGCGCGAGGAATGGCGGCGGAAGTCCGTCGTTGCGCCGTACGTCACGGGAACCATCTCGGGTTTCGGCCGGATCGGCTACCGCCTCGCGGTCGAAGCCGCCATCTCCAAGCTCTGATGTCGAAGCTGTGAGAGGACGCTGATGCACGAGACGCTGTCGGCGATGGACGTGGCGGGTCGCATCCCGCGGGCGCGCGAACGGTTCGCCGACGCGGGGGTTGCCGGGTTGTTGGTCACGCGGCTCCCGAACGTGCGCTACCTCACCGGCTTCACCGGCTCGGCCGCCATGTTGCTGATCACCGCATCCGACGCGCTGCTCGTGACCGACGGTCGCTACAAGGACCAGTCGGCGGAGCAGATCGCGGCGAGCGGTGCTCCGGCACGGGTCGAGGTCGGAACGACGCAGACCCGCCAGAGCGAGATCCTGCGCGAGGCCGCGGCCGGGATCGACCGGCTCGGCCTCGAAGCGCACGGTGTGACCTGGGCGCAGCAGCGAGCGTTCGGGGACTGGTTTCCCGGCGCCGAGCTGGTCGCGACCGAGCACCTGGTCGAGGACCTCCGGATGGTGAAGGACCCGGGTGAAGTGGCACGGGTCCAGGCCGCGTGCGCGATTGCTGACGACGCGCTGACCGACGTTCTGCCCATGTTGCGGGATCAACCGAGTGAGCGGGACTTCGCGCTCCGGCTGGAGTTCGCGATGCGAGAACGGGGCGCGAGCGCGGTGAGCTTCGACCCGATCGTCGCGTCGGGTCCGAACGGCGCGAAACCACACGCGCGACCGTCGGACCGAAAGATCGCCCCGAACGAGCTCGTGGTCATCGATTTCGGGTGCATCGTCGACGGGTACTGCTCGGACATGACCCGGACGGTCAGCGTGGGGGATCCCGGTCCGGACGCGCGCCGGCTCTGGGACACCGTGCTGCTCTCACAGCAGGCGGGCCGCAACGCGGTAGCGATCGGCGTGGAGTGCGCGGCGGTGGACAAGGCGTGCCGCGATGTCATCGACGACGCAGGCTGGGGCGAGGAGTTCGTTCACGGCACCGGGCACGGCGTCGGACTCGAGATCCACGAGGACCCGCGGGTTGCCGCGAGTGCGAGTGGTACCCTCGCTACCGGCCATGTGGTGACCGTCGAGCCCGGGGTGTACCTGCCGGGTGTGGGCGGAGTGCGCATCGAAGACACCGTGGTCGTCACCGCTGACGGGCCCGTCGCCCTCACCGAATTCCCGAAGGATCTCGTGCTGTGAGCATCTCCACGAACGACTTGAAGAACGGCATGTCGCTGAATCTGCCCGATGGCCTCATGACCGTCGTCGAGTTCCAGCACGTGAAGCCGGGCAAGGGCGGCGCGTTCGTGCGCACCAAGCTGAAGAACGTGCGCACCGGCGCGGTGGTGGACAAGACCTTCCGGGCCGACGAGAAGGTGCAGCACGCGGTGATCGACAAGCGCGAGATGCAGTACCTGTATCGCGAGGGCAACGACTACGTCTTCATGGACAACGAGTCCTACGACCAGCTCCAGGTGCCGACGGAGCGCCTCGGTGACGCGACGAACTTCCTCAAGGAAGGCGACGCCGCGGTGCTGCCGATCTACGACGGTGAGGTGCTCGGCGTGGATCTTCCGGCCGCGGTCGAGCTCACGGTGATCGACACGGAGCCGGGGGTGCAGGGAGACCGGGTGTCGGGTGCGCGCAAGGCGGCCACCCTCGAGACCGGCTTCGTCATCCAGGTGCCGCTCTTCATCGAGGTCGGCGAGAAGCTGAAGGTCGACACCCGTACCGGCGACTACCTCACACGCGCGTAGCGCGGAGCTGTGGCGCCTCGACGGGAGTCCCGAGAACGAGCACTGGGACTCTGCTACGAGCTCGAGGTTCGGCACATCAATGTGGTGGAGCTGCTGCAGGATCTTCCGATCGAGCCCGACGCCTACGCGCTCGACCTGTTGCGCGGGGTCGAAGAGCACAACGTCGAGATCGACGAGCTGCTGCGTGAGTACTCGGAGCACTGGGCGGTCGAGCGCATGCCCGCGGTGGACCGGGCGGTGCTCAGGCTCGGCTGCTACGAGCTCGCGCACGAGCCCGACGTCCCCACCGCGGTGGTGATCAGCGAGGCCGTCGATCTCGCGAAGCAGTACTCGACGAAGGACTCGGGCCGGTTCGTGAACGGCCTGCTCGCGCGCATCGCGGAGCAGGTGCGAGCTCCGTCCCCGTCGGCGTGACCGGATCGGGGTAGTTGTGCCCGAGACGATCGAAGCGCCCGTCGAGGTCGACGAGCCGGACATCGAGGAGCTCGTCGGCACGGATCGCCCATGGTTGGTCATCGTGTGGAACGACCCGGTCAACCTGATGACCTACGTCGTGTTCGTGTTCCAGAAGCTGTTCGGCTACTCGCTCGAGAAGGCGACGAAGCTCATGCTCGAGGTGCACCACGACGGCAAGTCGGTCGTGGCCCACGGCAACCGCGAGAAGGCCGAGATGGACGTCGCCCGCCTCCACGCGCACGGGCTCTGGGCCACGATGGAACGCGACCGCGCGTAGACGCGCTGCGAACGGGGAGGCACTGGTGACGGCGTACGTGATCTTCCAGGCCGAGGTGATCGACCCGGCGCGCTACGAGGAGTACAAGGCCGCGGCGGCCCCGAGCGTCGCTGCGGCGGGAGGCCGGTACATCGTGCGCGGTGGTGCGGTCGAGGTGTTCGAGGGTGAGCCGCCGCTGGGGCGCACCGTCATCCTGGAGTTCCCTTCCATGGAGATCGCGCTCGGCTGGTACCGAAGCGCCGAATACACCGCCATCCGCACGTTGCGCGACGGCGCCGCGACCGTCCGCATGTTCCTGGTCGACGGCGTGGACTGAGGGGCTGCCTGTGGACGGCGTCCCCCGGGACGCCAGCGTGAGGTCGCCGAACCTGTCCCACCCTCGTGACATCATCGACGGGTGCAGCCAATCCGCCGGTCCGGTGGCCTTCTCGTCCTGACCATGTACCCGACCGAGGTCGAGGTGCTGCGGGACCTGGCCGGCCAGCTCGAGTCGATGTTGGAGGGTGGAGTGCCCGAGCGGGGCGGTGATCCGACCCGTGACCGCCTCTTCCCGCGGGCGTACCTGGACCCGACCGAGGACGCGGCCGAGACCGAGTGGCAAGGAGCGGTCCACGAAGACCTCGTCCGGCAGAAGAGCGCAGCGGTCGGTGCGCTCGTGGATTCGCTCGACACCGGGACCGCGAAGCGCAAGGAGACGCTCGAGATCAGGCTCGCTCCCGCCGCGGTCGAGCAGTGGGTCAGTGCGCTGAACGACGTCCGGCTGGCGCTCGGGGTCGTGCTGGAGGTGACCGAGGACGAGATCCGAGTCGCTCCGGATGACCCGCGCGCCGCGGGGCTCGAGCTCTACGGCTGGCTCACGTGGCTGCAGGGATCACTCATCGAAGCGCTGCTGGCCGACATGGAGGCACCGGCGGAGGAAGAGACATGACGAACGCGGAACCCGAACCCGGCGCGGTGCGCACGACGGAGGGCTACGGGCTCGGCGGCGCACCTGCCGACGGCTCGGCGCTGCCGTGGCCCAAGGTGGTTGGGTGGTTGACCGCGGCACGCAACTACTGGGTGTGCACGACGCGCAACGACGGTCGTCCGCACGCGATGCCGGTGTGGGGCCTGTGGATGGACGACACGGTCTGGTTCTCCACCGACCCGGAGTCGATCAAGGGCCGGAACCTGCTCACCCGTCCCGACGTCGTGGTCCACCTCGAGAGCGGTGACGAGGTGTGCGTGCTCGAAGGCAAGGCCGAGCGGGTCAGCGACCCGGGTGCGCTGGCGCGCTTCGACGATCGCTACGAGCAGAAGTACGACGTCCGGCCGAGCTCGATGGGGGACAACAGCGGAGTGTTCGTGCTCCAGCCCAGCAACGCGCTCGTATGGACCGAGGCGGACTTCCCGACGACCGCGACGCGCTTCACGTTCTGAGGTGCTTCGGCTGCTACTCTCGAAGCACGCCGTCAAGGGGTTCCTGTGAGAGCCCCACGGAGGAACCTGCATGGCCGAGAGCCCGGCGCGCCGCGCCGCACCCGAACCTGACGCACCGACCCCCTCCTCAGGGGGTCGTTTCGTGTTCCGGACCCGGGTGTTCGACGCCTCGGATCTGCGCCGGGCCCACACCCGGATCGCCCACGAGATCGTCGAGCGCAACCACGGCGCCCAGGATCTGGTCCTCATCGGGCTCCACACCCGCGGGCCGGCGATCGCCCGCCGCCTCGCCGCCGCGATCGCGTCCTTCGAGGAGGTCGACGTGCCGGTCGGTTCCCTCGACGTCGCCTTCTACCGCGACGACATCGGCCTGCGGAACGTGCAACCGCTCGGCCCGACCGAGGTCCCGGTCGACGTGACCGGCCGGGTCGTGGTCCTCGTCGACGACGTGCTCTTCACCGGCCGCACGATCCGGGCCGCGCTCGACGCGGTGACCGAGCTCGGCCGGCCCCGGGCGATGCAGCTCGCGGTGCTGGTCGACCGTGGTCACCGGGAGCTGCCGATCCGGGCGGACTTCGTCGGCAAGAACCTGCCGACCGGCGTGGGCGAGGACGTGCGCGTCCGGCTCTCCGAGACGGACGACGTCGCGGAAGACGCCATCGAGCTGTGGGCACCTGACGCATCGGGGGGAAGCGAATGAAGCACCTGCTCTCCATCGAGGATCTCGACCGGGCGGCAGTCGAAGCGCTGCTCGACCAGTCGGATGCGTTCCTCGACGTCCTGGCTCGTGACATCCCGAAGGTCCCGGCCCTGCGCGGCAAGACCGTCGTGTCGCTGTTCTACGAGGAGTCCACGCGCACCCGGCTGTCCTTCGAGACCGCGGCCAAGCGCCTGTCCGCCGACACGATGTCGTTCGCAGTGGGCTCGTCGTCGGTCAAGAAGGGCGAGAGCCTGCTCGACACGGTCAAGACGATCGAGGCGATGGGCATCGACGCCATGGTCGTGCGGCACCACGCCGCCGGCGCGCCGCACCGGGTTGCGCAGTGGATCGACGCGTCGGTGATCAACGCAGGAGACGGGCGCCACGAGCACCCGACCCAGGCGCTGCTCGACGCGTTCACCCTGCGTCGCCACCGCGGACCGTCGCTCGACGGGTGCCGTGTCGCGATCATCGGTGACATCCGCAACTCCCGCGTCGCTCGCAGCACCATGCTCTGCTTCACCCGGCTCGGTGCCCGCGTCACGTTCGTCGCCCCGCCGACGCTCATTCCCGAGCGGCTCGACGGCTGGCCGGTCACGGTCGCGCACGACCTCGACGACGTGCTGGGCGAGATCGACGTCGCGTACGTGCTTCGGGTCCAAGAGGAACGACTCGGTCAGGCGCTGCTCCCGACCCTGCGCGAGTACTACGCGCGCTACGGGCTCACTGCCGAGCGCGCCGCGCGCATGAAGCCGGACACGTTCGTGATGCACCCCGGTCCCATGATCCGCGGTCCCGAGATCGCGACCGAGGTGGTCGACGGGCCTCGTTCGCTCGTCCGGGAGCAGGTCACGAACGGGGTCGCGGTGCGCATGGCGGTGCTGTGGTCGCTCATCGGATCCGGAGGACACGTTGCCTGACGCCCTGGTCATCCGCAGCGGCCGCGTGCTGGACGAGACCGGTGAGCGCATGGCCGACGTGCTCGTGCGCGACGGCCGCATCGCGGAGGTGGCGCCTGGGCTCGACGTGCCCGCGGGTGCCCGCGTGCTCGATGCCGAGGGTTGCGTGGTCTCACCCGGGCTGGTCGACATCCAGGTGCACTTCCGTGAGCCAGGTCGAGAGGAAGCCGAGACGATCGAGACCGGCGCGCGCGCCGCGGCGCTCGGCGGGTTCACCGCGGTCGTCGCGATGCCGAACACCACCCCGCCGCTCGACGACGCCAAGGTGATGGCCGCGGTGCTCGAGCGCGGCCGGCAGGTCGCGTGCCTGGTGACGTTCGCCGGCTGCATCACCCAGGGCCGGGCCGGCCACGAGCTCGCCCCGCTCGGCGAGCTGTACGACCTCGGCGTGCGCGTGTTCACCGACGACGGTGACTGCGTCGCCGATGCGAATGTGATGCGGCGGGCGTTCGAGTACGCGCTCGCGCTGCCGGGCTCGGTCATCGCGCAGCACGCGGAGGACCCGGACCTGGTCGCCGGTGGCCACATGCACGAAGGGGAGTGGTCGGCGAAGCTCGGCATCCCGGGCCGCCCGGCCGAGGCGGAGTCGACGATCGTCGCCCGGGACCTCGCGCTGGCGAAGCTCACGGGGGGCCGGTACCACGTGCTGCACATGTCGGCCGGCGCGTCGGCCGAGCTCGTGCGCGCGGCCAAGGCCGAGGGGATCCGCGTGACCTGCGAGGTCTCACCCCAGCACCTCGCGCTCACCGATGCGGCCTGCGCGTCGTTCGACCCGGTCTTCAAGATGAACCCGCCGTTGCGGTCCGAGGCGGATGTCGCCGCGCTCACCGCCGCGCTCGCCGACGGCACGATCGATGCGATCGCGACGGACCATGCTCCGCACGCGCCGGAGACGAAGGAGCGCCCGTTCGAGGAGGCGCCGCCGGGCATGCTCGGCGTCGAGACCGCGGTGGCGGTCGCCATCACGAAGCTGGTCGACACCGGGGTCATGACGCTCGCTCAGGTCCTTGGCGCCCTGTCGTGGCGGCCGGCGCGCATCGCCGGGCTGGATGCGGCAGGCCACGGCTTGCCCGTCGTCGCCGGGAATCCGGCGAACCTCTGCGTCCTCGATCCAGCCGCGCGGTGGGTGGTGAGCCCGGACCGGCTCGCGAGCCGGTCGCGCAACACACCGTTCGCGGGCTGGAAGCTCAGCGGTCGGGTCCGCCACACCGTGCTGTACGGCCAACCGACCGTCCTCGACCACGAGGCGCAAGCATGAAAGGCGAGGCGTGAGTCAGGAAGCAGTGCTGATCCTGCGCGACGGGGAGGTCTTCGAAGGGGAGGCGATCGGCGCGCTCGACGCGGGTTCGGTCGCGACCGGGGAGGTCGTGTTCAACACGGCGCTCTCGGGCTACCAGGAGATCGTCACCGATCCGAGCTACGCGGGTCAGATCATCGCATTCACGTACCCGCACATCGGCAACTACGGAACCAACCCGGATGACGACGAGAGTCGCCGGCCCTTCTGTCGCGGCGTCGTCGTCCGCGACCTCGCCCGCCGCCCGAGCAGCTGGCGGTCGACCGAGGCGTTCCCCGAGTTCCTGGTTCGTCACGGCGTGCCCGGGATCGCCGGCATCGACACCCGCCGGCTCACCCGGCATCTGCGCGACTCGGGCGCGGTGCCCGGCGCGTTCGGAACCGACGAGGCGTTGGTGCGCGCCGCGGCCGCGGAGGCGGCGCCGACCGACGGCATCGATCTGGCAGCGACCGTGACCACCGATGCGGGCTACACGGTCGGGGATCCCGACGCGCCGTTCCACGTCGTCGCGTACGACCTCGGCATCAAGCGGACGATCCTCCAGTACCTGAAGGGCGCGGGCTGCTTCGTCGAGGTGGTGCCCGCGTCGACTCCGGCCGCCGAGGCGCTGGAGCGCAAGGCGGACGGCATCTTCCTCTCGAACGGTCCGGGCGACCCGGCCGCGGTGACCACGACGATCGAAGCCGTGCGCGAAGTGCTGGGGAGTGGCGTCCCTCTGTTCGGCATCTGCCTGGGCCATCAGATCCTCGGGCTCGCGCTCGGCGGCGAGACGGTGAAGCTGCCGTTCGGGCATCACGGTGCGAACCATCCGGTCCGGCACGAATCGACCGGTCGGGTCGAGATCACGAGCCAGAACCACAACTACGCGGTCGACGCCGGCGCGCTGGGCGGCGACATCGAGGTCACCCACGTCAACCTGAACGACGGGGTGTGCGAAGGGCTGCAGGTGCGCGGCGAACCGGTGTTCTCGGTGCAGCACCATCCCGAGGCGGGTCCCGGTCCCCACGACGCGGCGTACCTCTTCGACGAGTTCGTCACGCTGATGGCGGGGAGTCGCTAGATGCCGCGCCGCACCGACCTCGAGTCCATCCTCATCATCGGCAGCGGGCCGATCGTGATCGGTCAGGCCTGCGAGTTCGACTACTCGGGCACCCAGGCGTGCCGGGTGCTGCGCGACGAAGGCTTCCGCATCGTCCTGGTGAACTCGAACCCGGCGACGATCATGACCGATCCCGAGTTCGCCGACGCGACGTACATCGAACCGCTGGACGTCGCCAGCCTGCGCCTGATCATCGAGCGCGAGCGGCCCGACGCGTTGCTCCCGACCCTGGGCGGCCAGACCGCGCTCAACCTCGCGATCGAGCTCCACGAGGCGGGGGTGCTCGACGAGTTCGGGGTGGAGCTGATCGGCGCGAGCGTCGAAGCGATCCATACCGCGGAGGACCGATCGAAGTTCAAGGCCGCGATGATCGAGATCGGGCTCAGCGTGCCCCGGTCGGGCCTCGCGTACGCGCTCGAAGAGGCGCTCGCGGTCGCCGACGAGGTCGGGTACCCGGTCATCTGCCGGCCGAGCTTCATCATGGGTGGCGGCGGTACGGGCATCGCACACGACGAGGACGAGCTGCGCAAGGTCGCCGCGCACGGGCTCGCGACGAGCCCGGTCTCGGAGATCCTGCTCGAGCAGTCGGTGGTGGGGTGGAAGGAGTACGAGCTCGAGGTCATGCGCGATCACGCGGACAACGTGGTCGTCATCTGCTCGATCGAGAACTTCGACCCGATGGGTGTGCACACCGGGGACTCGATCACCGTCGCCCCATCCCAGACCCTCACCGATGTCGACTACCAGCGCATGCGCGACGCCGCGTTCGGCTGCATTCGCCGGATCGGGGTGGACACCGGCGGATCGAACGTGCAGTTCGCGGTGAACCCGGTCGACGGTGAGATGGTCATCATCGAGATGAACCCGCGCGTCTCGCGCTCCAGCGCGTTGGCCAGCAAGGCCACCGGCTTCCCGATCGCGAAGATCGCAGCCAAGCTCGCGGTGGGCTACCGGCTCGACGAGGTGACCAACGACATCACCGGCGTCACCCCTGCCAGCTTCGAGCCGACGATCGACTACGTCGTGACGAAGATCCCGCGCTGGGCATTCGAGAAGCTCCCCGGCGCATCACCCGTGCTGAGCACCATGATGCAGTCGGTCGGCGAGGCGATGGCGATCGGCCGCACGTTCCCCGAGTCGCTCCAGAAGTGCCTGCGCTCGCTCGAGACCGGGTTCCCCGGACTCACGCCCGACCTCGCCAGCCTCGGGGAGCAGGGCGCACCCCTCGCCGGGATCGACACCGAGGAGCTGGTCCGGCGCAGCGGGATCCCCACCCCGGAGCGGATCTTCCTCGTCGCCGCCGCGCTCGACCGCGGCATCTCGGTCGAGCGCATGCACGAGCGGACCGGGATCGATCCCTGGTTCCTCGACCAGATGCTCCAGATCATCGAGGAGCAGGACCGGCTGAAGGCACTGGGCTCGATCGACGCGTTGACCCGATCGGACTGGAAGCGGGCCAAGCGACTTGGCTTCGGCGACGCCCAGATGGCCGAGCTCTGGGACGCGGACCCCGAGGACGTGCGCACGGCGCGCCTCGCGGCCGGAGTCGGGACCACCTACAAGACCGTGGACACCTGCGCGGCGGAGTTCGCGGCGCAGACGCCCTACCACTACGGCACCTACGAGGACGAGGACGAGGTGGCCGCCAGCTCGGGCTCGAGCGTGGTCATCCTCGGCAGCGGGCCGAACCGGATCGGCCAGGGTGTCGAGTTCGACTACTGCTGCGTGCACGCGGCGTTCGCGCTGTCCGCCGCGGGCTACGAGACGGTGATGGTCAACTGCAACCCCGAAACGGTCTCGACCGACTACGACACGAGCGACCGGCTCTTCTTCGAGCCACTCACGATCGAGGGCGTGCGCAACGTCTGCGACTCCCTGACCCGCGGCGACGGTGTCCTCACCGGCGTGGTGGTCGCACTGGGCGGTCAGACACCGCTGAAGCTCGCGCACGCGCTCGAGCAGGCGGGGGTGCCCGTGCTCGGCACCAGCCCGGACTCGATCGACCTCGCCGAGGACCGCGACCGGTTCAACGCGCTGTGCGAGCGGCTCGAGATCCCGCAGCCGGCCGGGGGTACGGCGACCACGCCCGACGACGCGCGCACGATCGCGAACGACGTCGGGTACCCGGTGCTCGTACGCCCGTCGTACGTGCTCGGTGGTCGCGCGATGCGGATCGTCTACGACGACGACGAGCTCGCGTCCGCGATGGACGAGCTCACCGTGCATGGGACGCTCGGGCGTGAAGGCGGGCTCTCGGCCGAGCGACCGGCACTGATCGACCGTTTCATCGAGGACGCGGTCGAGGTGGATGTCGACGCGCTGCGCGACCACGTCGGCGAGGTCCTCATCGGTGGGGTCATGGAGCACATCGAAGCGGCTGGTGTGCATTCCGGTGATTCCGCGTGCGCGATCCCGCCACCGACGTTGAGCGCGGCGGCGATCGCGACCATCGAGGAGTACACGCGACGACTCGCGGACGCACTCGACGTCCGCGGGTTGCTCAACGTGCAATACGCGGTCAAGGACGGATGCGTGCACGTGATCGAGGCCAACCCGCGCGCGAGCCGCACGGTCCCGTTCGTCAGCAAGGCGACGGGCGTGCCGCTCGCAAAGGTCGCGGCGCGCATCATGGTCGGCTCCACCCTGGCCGAGCTGCGTGAGGAGGGCCTCGTGCGCCCGCCGGCTGCGGGTGGTCACGTCTCGGTGAAGGAGGCCGTGCTGCCGTTCAACCGCTTCCCCGAGGTGGACACGATCCTCGGCCCGGAGATGCGCTCGACCGGCGAGGTGATGGGGATCGACCGCTCGTTCGGTCTCGCTTTCGCGAAGAGTCAGGCCGCGGCCGGCAACCGGCTCCCCGAGCACGGGACGGTGTTCCTCTCGCTCGCCGACCGGGACAAGGCGCAGGGCCTCGCCGCGGCCCGGCGCTTCGCCGACCTCGGATTCCGGATCGTGGCCACGGCCGGCACCGCGGCTGCGTGCGAGGCCGGCGGCATCCCGATCGAGGCCGTCGTCGCCAAGATCGGCGAGGAGCAGGGGATGGATGCGGTGGACCTCATCTCGTCGGGGAAGGTCGACCTCGTCGTCAACACCCCCCGGGGTCGGGGTCCCCGAGCCGATGGGAACCACATCCGCCGGGCCGCCACCGCCCACCAGGTCCCGTGCCTGACCACTGCGGCGGCCGCGCTCGCGGCCGCCGCCGGCATCGCCGAGTCGACGAGCCGGGAAGCGACCGTGCGGGCGCTCCAGGAGTACCACGCCGACGGCCAGCTCCGACTCGAGGTCTAGGGGGATGACGGTCGACCTGACGGTGAGGTTGGGGGACCTGGTGCTGCCCAACCCGATCGTCGCGGCGTCCGGCACGTTCGGTTACGGCGACGAGGTCGCGCGGCTCTGTCCGCCGGCCGCGCTCGGCGCGGTGACGGTGAAGTCACTCGCGGCCTATGAGTGGCCCGGCAACCCCGCGCCGCGGCTGGCGCCGAGCGCGGGTGGAGGGATGCTCAACTCGGTCGGGCTGCAGGGCCCCGGGGTCGAGCACTGGATCGACCACGGGTTGCCGAAGCTCCGCGCGCTCGGTGCCCGCGTCTTCGCATCGCTGTGGGGCCGGACCGTCGACGACTTTGCGGTCGCGGCGAAGATGCTTCAGCCTGCGGTCGCGGACCTGATCGGTGTCGAGCTCAACGTGAGCTGTCCGAACGTCGAGGACAGCGCGCGGATGTTCGCGCACTCACCCGCGAGCACCGGCGCGGTCGTCCGCGCGGTGCTCGATGCGCAGCTCGGCCTGCCGGTGTTCGCGAAGCTCTCGCCGAACACGTTCGAGATCGTCGACGTCGCGGGTGCCGCGCTCCAAGCCGGCGCGAGCGGGCTCACACTCGTGAACACGTTGCTCGGCTACGGCATCGACGCGTCCAGCCGTCGGCCGAAGCTGGGCGCGGGTGGCGGCGGGCTCTCCGGGCCACCCTTGCGCCCGGTCGCACTGCGCGCGGTCCACGATGTCGCGCGCGCGTTTCCCGGCACGCCGATCATCGGCACCGGCGGGATCTCGACGGGCGAGCACGCGGTGGAGATGCTGCTGGCCGGCGCGAGCGCGGTCGGCGTCGGCACCGTGACGTTCCGCGAGCCGCGGGCGATGCTGAGGATCCTCGAGGAGCTGGAGTCCTGGTGCCTCGACCACGACACGACCCGGGTTGCCGACCTGACGGCCGCCCTCCAGGAGGATGACCAATGATCACCACGGAAGTTCCCGCCGAAGTCCGTGACCGCATGGTGCTGGGGCTCGATGTCGGCGGGCTCGCGGAAGCCGAGGCGATCGCACGGCGCGTCGCGCCATGGTTCGGTGTGGTCAAGGTCGGCCACGAGCTGTACGCCGAAGCGGGCCCGATCGCGTTCGACCGCATGCACGATCTCGGCTTCCGGGTGTTCTGCGACCTCAAGCTCCACGACATCCCGAATACCGTCGAACGTGCGGCTCGCGTCCATGCCCGGCACGGCGTCGACTTCATGAACGCCCACGCGGCCGGTGGTGAAGCGATGCTGCGTGCATTCGTCGCCGGCGCGCACGAGGGTGCGAACGACGTGGGAGCACGGGCACCGGTCACGCTCGCGGTCACCGTCCTCACGTCGGAGCCCGACGCGAGCGCGTTCGACGAGCGTCTGGCGGTGGCGCGTCTCGCCGGTTGCGACGGTGTGGTGTGCAGCGCACTCGAGGCTTCACGAGCGGGCGCGGTCGGGCTGCGCGCGATGGTGCCGGGCATCCGCCTCGCGGGGAGCGACGACAACGATCAGGCCCGGGTCGCGACTCCGGGCGCCGCGGTCGCAGCCGGCGCCGACTGGATCGTGGTCGCCCGTGCGGTGACCGCCGCCGAGGATCCGGAGGCTGCGGCCGCGACCGCGGCCGGCGAGGTTGCCGCCGCCATCGCCCGTTCCTGAACGTGCCCCGCCCCGGCCCGACCGGCGCCGGGGGTGCCTGCCTATACTCGGCGCTCGTCTTCGTCAGCCTCGCGTCCGGACGCGTCCGGACGCCCTCGGAGGATGCCCGCCCATGCCGCTCCCGCCGACGCTCACCCCCGAGCAGCGCCAGGCTGCGCTCCAGAAAGCTGCGGAAGCGCGCCGGGTTCGGGCGGAGGTCAAGGCCCGGCTCAAGCTGAACCGGCTGAGCCTGCGTGACCTCTTCGACCAGAGCGACGCAGACGACATGCTCGCCAAGCTGAAGGTCGTCAGCGTGCTCGAGTCGTTGCCGGGTGTGGGCAAGGTTCGGGCCCGCCGCCTGATGGCCGAGCTCGACATCAGCGAGAGCCGTCGGCTGCGCGGGCTCGGGACCAAGCAGCGCGCCGCGCTGCTCGAGGCGTTCCCGAAGCAGTAGAGCGGTTCCCGTGGGTGGCAACGGGATCCTGCTCGTCCTGGCCGGCCCGTCGGGCGCGGGGAAGGGCACGATCGGCAAGCAGCTCCTCGAGCGGGATCCGAGACTCGCGTGGTCCGTGTCGGCGACGACCCGCGCACCTCGAGCCGGCGAGGTCGACGGCGTCGACTACCGCTTCCTGCGCCGGGACGAGTTCGAGGCGTTGCGGGACGCGGGCGGCTTCCTCGAGTGGTTCGAGGTCTACGGCCAGCTCAAGGGCACGCCCCGGGATCAGGTCGAATCCCGGCTCCGGGCGGGTGAGGACGTGCTCATGGAGGTGGACGTCCAGGGGGCCATGGCGATCCGGGACCAGATTCCCGATGCCCTGCTGGTCTTCGTGCGCCCGCCGTCACGCGAGGTGCAGCACGAGCGGCTGCGGGCCCGGGGCACCGACGACGACGAGCAGCTGGCCCGGCGGATGGACCAGGCCGACGCCGAGGAGGCACTCTCGGGCCGCTTCGACGCCGAGGTGGTCAACGATGACGCGGATGCAGCGGTCTCCGAGGTCGCTGCTATCCTGAACGCTCGTCGTGCCGCCCGGGATCACGGTCCCGGCGCGAGCCCCTGACGATCGAGATCTCGACCCGATCCCGTCTCTGCCCTACGAGATCGCCCTGCGAACCGGGAGCACCCACCCAATGGCCGAACGCCGCGCATCGCTGATGGAGCCCCGCATCGAGCGCCTCCTCGCCCGCGAGGACTCGAAGTTCACGCTCGTGACGCTCGCGGCCAAGCGGGCCCGGGAGATCAACGACTACTACAACCAGCTGGGTGAGGGTCTCGGCAAGATCGTCCCGCCGCAGGTCACCTCGGTGTCGCGCAAGCCGCTGTCGATCGCGCTCGAGGAGATCGAGGTCGGCAAGATCATCAAGGCCGAGCCGGTCGAGGAGGTCGACGCCGAAGGTGAGGCGTCCACCGACAGCCCGGCCGACGCCGGCTAGCAGCTCCAAGTGTCGGGGGAGCTGGTGGCGCTCCGGGGCCGACGAGTGGTGCTCGGTGTCGCCGGGGGCATTGCCGCGTACAAGGCCGTCGAGCTGTGTCGGCGGCTGGTCGACGCCGGCGCCTGGGTCAGCCCCGTGCTGACCGAGGACGCGACCCGCTTCATCGGTGCACTGACGTTCTCGGCGCTCGCGTCGGAGCCCGCCCGCACCTCGCTGTTCGGCGGCCCCGAGCCGATCCCCCACACGCGCCTGGGCCAGTCCGCCGATCTCGTCATCGTCGCGCCGGCCACCGCGAAGCTCCTGGGGAAGTACGCGGCCGGCATCTCCGACGACCTGCTCAGCGCGACGCTCCTTGCCACCCGCGCGCCGGTGCTCGTCGCACCCGCGATGCATACCGAGATGTGGGAGCACGCGGCGGTCCAGGAGAACCTGGCGACCCTGCGGCGCCGCGGCGTCCACGTGGTGGACCCGGAGTCGGGCCGGCTCGCCGGCGGCGACGTCGGTGAGGGCCGTCTCGCGGATCCGAGCCGGATCGTCGCCGCCGCGGAGGCGCTGCTCAGCCGAGGCCGGGACCTGGCCGGTGTCCGCGTGCTCGTGACCGCGGGTGGAACCCGGGAAGCGATCGATCCGGTGCGGTTCGTCGGCAACCGGTCGTCGGGGAAGATGGGGTACGCGGTGGCCGAGGTCGCGTCGGGCCGGGGTGCGGTGGTGACGCTCGTCAGCACGCAGTCGCGCCCGGTCTCGGAATCGATCAATGTGGTCGCGGTCGAGTCAGCAGAGGACATGCACCGCGAGGTGCTGGCGCGATTCGGGGACGTCGACGTGGTGGTCATGGCGGCGGCGGTCGCAGACTTCCGGCCCAAGGTGATCGCGGGCGAGAAGCTGAAGAAGCGCGAAGGCGTTCCGGAAGTCGTGCTGGAGCCGACACCGGACATCCTCGGTGCGCTGGGCGAGAGCAAGGGCGCGCAGCTGCTCGTCGGCTTCGCGGCCGAGACCGAGCGGCTTCGTGAGCACGCGGCCGACAAGCTCGCCCGCAAGCACCTGGACCTCATCGTCGCCAACGACGTCAGCGCGGCGGATGCCGGTTTCGAAGTCGACACGAACCGGGCCGTCCTGCTTGACTCGTCCGGCGCCGTGGAGGAGACACCGCTGCTCAGCAAGGTCGCGCTCGCTGGGGTGATCCTCGACCAGGTCGCAGCCAGGCTGGGACTGCCGCCGGAGGGCCACCCGTGACGAAGGTCGTGAGTTCGCCCTCCGGAGATCTCCGGAGTCGAAGAGACACCACTACAAGGGAGAGCACGTGAGTTCGTACCCGTTCACGTCGGAGTCGGTCACCGAGGGTCACCCGGACAAGATGTGCGACCAGATCTCCGACGCGGTCCTCGACGCGATCTTCGAGGAGGACCCGAACAGCCGGGTCGCGTGCGAGAGCATGGTCACCACCGGACTTGTCGTGGTCGCCGGTGAGATCAGCACCCAGGCGTACATCGACATCCCCCGCGTCGTGCGCGACACGGTGAACGCTATCGGTTACGACCGCGAGTCCTTCGGCTTCGACGGCCACACCTGCGGCGTGATCACCTCGATCGACGAGCAGTCGCCCGACATCGCGATGGGCGTGGACAAGGCGGTCGAGCAGCGGGCCGGCACCGGCGACCACTACGACGAGGTGGGCGCCGGCGACCAGGGGATGATGTTCGGGTACGCGTGCGACGAGACCGAGGATCTGATGCCGATGCCGATCTGGCTCGCGCACCGCCTCGCCCACCGGCTCTCCGAGGTCCGCAAGGCCGGCGTGCTCCCGTACCTCCGCCCGGACGGCAAGACCCAGGTCTCGGTCGAGTACGTGGACGGCAAGCCCCAACGGCTCCTGACCGTGCTCATCTCCACCCAGCACGGGCCCGGGATCGACATCGACACGATGATCAAGCCCGATCTCACCGAGCACGTGATCCGGCCGTTGCTGCCTCCGCAGTTCGCGAACGACGACTTCGAGATCCTCTGCAACCCGACCGGCAACTTCGAGCTCGGCGGTCCCCACGCCGACTGTGGTCTGACCGGCCGCAAGATCATCGTGGACACCTACGGCGGCATGGCTCGCCACGGCGGCGGTGCGTTCAGTGGCAAGGACCCGACGAAGGTCGACCGCTCCGCGGCCTACGCGGTGCGTCACATTGCCAAGAACGTGGTGGCGTCGGGTGTCGCGAAGCGCTGCGAGGTCCAGGTCGCGTACGCGATCGGGCGCGCGCACCCGGTCTCGATCATGGTCGAGACGTTCGGGACCTCGGAGATCGATCCCCTCAAGCTGTCGGGCCTGGTCGAGGAGCACTTCGACATGCGTCCCGCGGCGATCATCGAGCGCCTCGACCTGCGCCGCCCGATCTACCAGAAGACCGCGGCGTACGGGCACTTCGGTCGCTCGTTGCCCGACTTCACCTGGGAGCGGACCGACCACGCGGCGGCATTCGGCAAGGCCGCCGAAGCACTGGCCTGACCACCGCCCCGTGATGGGGAGTCGGGTGTGCCGCGTGCGGCCGGATGTGCCCGCGCTCGATCGCACCTTCGACTATCTCGTTCCCGAAGCGATGGCCGCGGCGGTCACGATCGGCACGATCGTGCGCGTGCCGTTGGCCGGACGGCGGGTGCGCGGCTGGGTCGTCGACGACGACGTCGAGCCCGAGGCGGCGGCCGCGCGATTGCTGGCGCTGGCCAAGGTCGTCGGTGCAGGTCCACCACCCGATGTCGTCGAGCTGTGCGAGTGGGCGGCCTGGCGCTGGGCCGGGGCGCCGGCGTTGCTCTTGCGGGCTGCATCGCCTCCCAACGCAGTGCGCGGTCCGGCACCCCTTGCCCTGGTGCGCGCACCGCGCGCGCCGGCCGCTCCCGAGCTGCTCGCGTGGCCACCCGCGGGCGACCGGCGAGATCTCGTGGCCGCGCGCATCGCGCCTGAAGGATCGACGTTGGTCATCGTCGCCGACACGCACCGGCTCGCCGCCTTGCGCAAGCGGCTCGAACGCGACGGGCACCGGATGCTCGAGCTGCACGGCACGGAGCCCGATGCGGCGCGCACGCGTGCGTGGGCCGACGCTCGGGCGGGCCGCTGCGTCGTGGTCGGCGGTCGCGTCGCCGTGTGGGCACCGGTGCCCGATCTCGCGGCGATCATCGTGCTGGACGAAGGTGACGAGGCGCTGCAGGAGGAGCGCACCCCGACCTGGAACGGCCGGGATGTCGCGGTGGAGCGCGCCCGGCGATCGGATGCATCCCTGACGCTCGTCGCCGCCTCACCCACGCTCGAAGCCGAAGCCATCGCGGGCGCTCCGGTTCGCCCGGACCGTTCGGTCGAACGTGACGGATGGCCGATCGTCGAGATCGTCGATCCGCGCGAGGAGCCACCCGGGACCGGGTTGCTCACCGGACCCCTGGCCACGGCACTGCATCACGCCGTGGACCGGGGTGGGCGCGCGGTGTGCCTTCTCAACCGGCGGGGCCGGGCGCGGTTGCTCTCATGTGTGGCGTGCAACGAGCTCGCGCGCTGCGAGCACTGCGGCGCGTTCGTCGAGGAGACCGACGCCCGCACGCTGCGCTGCGCGCGCTGCGGGAAGGAGCGGCCGGTCATCTGCCTGCACTGTCATGCGACGAGGCTCAAGGGCCTCCGCCTCGGGGTGTCGCGGGTCCGTGACGACCTCGCCGCGCTCCTGCCGCGGGTCGAGGTCGTCGAGGTCGACGCGTCGACCGCCGAGATCACGGGCGGACAGGTCTTCGTGGGGACGGAGGCGGTGCTGCACCGGCTCCCGCCCGGACCGCCGGTGATGCTCGCGGCCTTCCTCGACTTCGACCAGGAGCTGCTCGCCCCCCGGTACCGGGCCGCGGAGCAGGCCATGGCGCTGCTCGCTCGTGCCGCGCGCCGGGTCGGACACCGGGCCGGCGGCGGCCGCCTGCTCGTGCAGACCCGGCTGCCGGATCACGAAGTGCTCGAAGCAGTGCGGCGCGCCGACCCGACGCTGATCGCGGCGCTGGAGCGGCCGCGTCGCGAGGAGCTCGGCTACCCGCCGTTCGGGGTCCTCGCCGAGATCCGGGGTGAGGCACCTGCGGTGAGCACGCTCGTCGACGGCCTCCGTCCGTTCGCCGCGGTCGACGTGTTCGGTCCGACGAGTGCCGCAACCGGTCTCCAAGCGCTGCTGCGCGCGTCGGATGTAGCGGCACTGTGCGATGCGCTCGCGGCGGTCGCCCCGGCTGCCAAGGCCGAGGGCCGGCTGCGGATCGCGGTCGATCCCTTGCGGGTCTGACGATCTGATAGGTACCACCCGGACACGCCACGAAGCGGGGGAGCGAGATGACGGTACGCGGCACCTATCCGGGGTTCGAGGGCGAGGTCGGGCGGACGTTCGCCGGCTCCCGGGGTGCGTGGCCGGCGCGTCCGACGCCACCGCCGGGCGCGCCGAACGTCGTCGTGATGCTCGCCGACGACCTCGGGTTCGCGGACCTCGGGTGCTACGGATCGGAGATCGACACCCCCCATCTGGACGCGCTCGCGTCCCGCGGCGTGCGGTGCACGAACTTCCACACCGCACCCATGTGCTCGCCGACCCGCGCCGCGCTGCTCACCGGGCTGGAGTCCCACCGAGCCGGATTCGGCACCGTTGCGCACCTCGATCCCGGGTTCCCGGGCTACGCGATGGAGCTCGGCCCGGACGTCGCGACGATCGCGGAGATCCTGCGGGACCAGGCCGGGTACGCCACGATGATGGTGGGGAAGTGGCACCTCGCGAAGGACTCGGACTGCTCGGCCGCGGGTCCGCAGCACTCGTGGCCGTGCCAGCGGGGCTTCGAGCGCTTCTACGGGATCCTGGATGCGTTCACGAACCTGCACCAGCCGCACCGCATCGTGGAGGACAACCATCTCGTCGAGGTCGATCAATACCCTGACGACTACTACTTCACCGACGACCTCACCGATCGCGCGATCTCCATGATCCGCGAGCGCAAGGCGAGCAACCCCGAGCAGCCGTTCTTCCTGTACTTCGCGCACGGAGCCGTGCACGCGCCGCTGCACGCCCGGCCCGAGGACATTGCGAAGTACCGCGGCCGGTACGACTTGGGTTGGGACGAGCTCCGGGCCGAGCGCTTCGCCCGCCAGAAGGAGCTGGGCATCGTTGCGGAGGAGCTGGAGCTCCCACCCCGCAACACCGAGGCCAACCACGATGTCCAGGCCTGGGACGAGCTCGGCGAGCGCGAGCGCGCGCTGTTCGCGCGCCACATGGAGGTCTACGCGGCGATGGTCGACCGCATCGACCAGAACGTCGGGCGGCTCGTGCAGTCGCTGGAAGAGCTGGACGAGCTCGACAACACGATCATCGTCTTCCTCTCCGACAACGGCGCGTCCCGCGAAGGTGAGGTCACCGGCACGACCGCGTACTACGTGCACCTGCTCCAGGGCGACGATCTCGACGCGGACTACGCGCGCCTCGACGAGATCGGTGGACCGCGGACGACCCCGCACTACCCGCGCGGCTGGGCGATGGCGTCGGGAACCCCGTTCCGCCTCTACAAGATCAACACCCACCAGGGCGGCCACTCGGTCCCGTTCTGCTTCTCGTGGCCGGCGGGCCTCTCCGAACGCGGCAGCATCCGGGATCAGTACGCGCACGTCACCGACCTGCTCCCGACGCTGCTCGACCTCATCGGGGTCGAGCGACCCGACGCTCGTCACGGGGTGGCGCTCGCGCCGGTCGAGGGCGCGAGCTTCGCCCCGGCGCTGACCGATCCCGACGCACCGAGCGCGCACGTCGAGCAGGTCTTCGAATGCAACGGTCACCGCGGGCTCTACCGGGACGGCTGGGAGCTCGTCACGTTGCACCAGCCGCTCACCCCGTTCGTCGAGGAGGAGTGGGAGCTGTACCACCTCACCGAGGACCCGACCGAGCTGCGCAACCTCGCGGCCGAGGACCCCGAGCGCGTCCGTGAGCTCGCGGCCGCGTGGGAGGAGCTGGCGTGGGCCAACCAGGTGTACCCGCTCGACGAGGGAAGCTCGATCAAGTACCTGCAACGACCCGAACGGAGCGCGGTGTACGGCCAGCCGGTGACGATCCGGCGCGGCACGCCGACGCTCGAGCGCTGGCGGTCGGTGCAGCTGCTGTGGTTCCGCTCGGTGAACATCCGCGTGTCGCTCGACCACCGCGAAGCTGACCAGGGCACCTTGGTGGCGCACGGCGATCAGGGCGCCGGCTACACGCTCTACGTGCTCGACGGCGAGCTGCGCTTCGCGCACAACGACGGACGAGGAAGGATGCTCACCGTGTCGGGTGGCGTGTTGCGCGACGGCGTGCGAGAGGTCGTGGCCGATCTGCGGGCGACCGGCGACCGTCGTTGGGAGCTCACCCTCTCCGTCGACGGTGAGGTGCGCGCCACCGAGCCCGGCGTCCCGATGCTCTTCGGGATGGCGCCGTTCGAGGGCATCGATGTCGGGATCGACCGTCGCTCGCCGGTGTCCTGGGAGCTCTACGAGCGGTTCGGGGCGTTCCCGTACAGCGGCTCGCTCCACTCGGTCACCTACACCCCGGGTGAGCCCGGACCCGACGCACCGGCGCGGATGATGGACATGCTGCGCGAGATCGGCGCCGCGTTCGAGTAGGCGCGACCGGCGTCCGAGAGCCCGGGTACCGCAATTCGGCCTGGTATCCTGGGCCTCGTGCCGACGTATTCGATCCGCCAATTCGGCGACCCCGTGCTGAAGCAGCGCGCGAAGGTCGTCGAGGATGTCGACGGCACCCTGGCGCGCACGATCGATGCCATGTACGAGACGATGTACGACGCCGAAGGTGGTGGCCTCGCTGCTCCACAGGTCGGCATCGGCCGCCGCTTCTTCGTCTACAAGACCGACGAAGGTCCGCAGGTCGCGATCAACCCGGAGATCGTGGAGTCCTCCGGCGAGGTCGAGTGGACGGAAGGCTGCCTCTCGATCCCCGGCATCGGCTTCGAGATCGTGCGTCCCGAGCTCGTGACGCTGCGAGCGGTCGACCTGGACGGCAACGAGGTGTTCATCGAGGCCGACGACTACCAGGGGCGGATGTTCCAGCACGAGATCGATCACCTCGACGGGATCCTGGCGATCGACCGGGTTGATCCGGATGCGCGCAAGAAGGCCCTGAAGGCCATCCGGGACCAGGAGATGAGCTTCGCCGTGGATGGCACTCCCGCCCGACTCCTCGGCTGAGCGCGCCCGCCGCGTGCGCGTCGTCTATCTCGGAACACCACCGGACGCGGTGCGGTCGCTGCGCGCGCTCCACGAAGCCGGTCACGAGATCCCGCTGGTCGTGACCCAACCGGACCGCAAGCGTGGACGCGGCGGCGCGCTCGTGCCGAGCCCCGTCAAGGTTGCAGCGGAAGCGCTCGGCCTCACCGTGGCGACGCCCGAACGGGCGCGCGAGGTAGTCGAGCAGGTCGCGGCGACCGGGGCCGAGCTCGGTGTGGTCGTCGCATTCGGTCAGCTGCTCCCCACAGCGTTGCTCGAAGCACTCCCGCACGGCTTCGTCAACGTGCACTTCTCCCTGCTGCCGCGGTGGCGCGGTGCCGCGCCGGTGGAGCGTGCGATCCTCGCCGGGGATGAGGAGACCGGCGTCGGGATCATGGCGCTCGAGGCCGGTCTCGACACCGGGCCGATCTTCGCCTCCGAGCGCACGCCGATCGATCCGAACGAGACCGCGGGCGAGCTGCGGTCACGTCTGGTCGAGATCGGCACCGACCTCCTGCTGCGGACGCTGCCGGATGTTCCCACCGCGGAGCCGGTCCCACAGGCGGGGGAGCCGACCTACGCCGAGAAGCTCACCGTCGAGGAATTCGAGCTCGATCCGACGGCTCCCGCCGAGGTGCTGGCGCGGATCGTGCGAGCCGGCAACCCGCGGCCG
>JADGON010000146.1 GCA_017882945.1 Acidimicrobiia bacterium
GCCTTCTTCGGGCTCGTGACCACTTCGGTGAGGAGATGCGGCAGGCCGTTGTACTGGCCGAGCTCGACCCGCTTCGGGTCCACGAGGATCAGGCGGACCTGCTCCGGCGTGCAGCGCATGAGCATCGAGGTGATCAGGCTGTTGATGCAGCTCGACTTGCCCGCGCCCGTCTGACCCGCGATCAGTAGGTGCGGCATCTCGGCGAGGTTCAGCATGAAGGAGCGGCCGGCGATGTCGCGGCCGAGCCCGACCTGGAGCGGATGCGTCGCGTTCTTCGCCTCGGTCGAGACGAGGATGTCGCCCAGGGTGACGAGCTGGCGCTGCTTGTTCGGAACCTCGACGCCGATCGCGCTGCGGCCCGGGATCGGCGCCAGGATGCGGACGTCGGGACTCGCCATCGCGTAGGCGATGTCGTGGTTCAGGCCGGTGACCCGGTTGACCTTGACCCCGGCGGCCAGCTCGAGCTCGTAGCGCGTGACGGTCGGGCCGATCGTCATCCCGATGAGCTTGGCGTCCACCCCGAAGTCGCGCATCGTGGTCTCGAGGACGTCGCCGCCCTGCTCGACGAGCCGGTGGTCGACCTCCTTCTCGACGCTGCGCTTGAGCATCTCGCGCGCCGGCAGCTTCCATTCGCCGTGTGCGGTGAGGTCGATCGCCATCTGGCCTTCGTCGTCCTCGACGACCGCGATGTCGCCCGGCTCTTCCTCCGGTTCCGGAGCCGAGACCACCACCGGCGTCAGCGGCACCATCGGCTCGAGCACGACCTCTTCTTCCTCGTCTTCCTCGACCGGAACCGCGTCGAGCGTCACCCGGCGAGCCGGGGCCGTTGCGGGTTCGGGTTCCTCGGTCGATTCCGACGACTCCGGCACTTCCGTCAGCGCCTTGAGCGCGGAGCCGATCCACTCCCTGCTCTTGGTCAACCCGGCGGCGAGAAGCTCAGCGACCCGCGGGATCGACAATCCCGACGCGAGCAGGCAACCCAGCGCGAGGAAGGCGACCAGCACGATGGCCGCGCCGGCCTTGCCGACGCCGGCGATGAGCGGGACGCCGGTTGCAGCACCGATGTAGCCACCGGCGTCGCGCAGGGTGTTGACGGGCGCGGAGAGCTTCGGCGCACCCCCGAGCACGTGGAGCAGTCCGACCGCCGAGAGCACGATCAGCGTCACGCCGATGCCGACGCGAAGCGGCGCCGCGGCCTCCTCTTCGGGGCGGCGCCAGAGCAGGAGCCCGGCGACGGCCAGCAGCGCGAGCGGCACGAGGAACGCGCCGTTGCCGAGCAGCGCGGTGATGCCGGCGGAGACCGCGCTCCCGAGTGGACCGGCGAGGTCGGTCGCCAGGGCCAACCCGGTCAGGGCCGCGAGGGCGAGGAGGGTGAGCGCGACGGCGTCCGTACCGTGGCCCTGCAGCTGCGCCCGGGCGGCTCGGCGCAGCGCCGAGGGCGGCTTCGGCGACTTCCTGGCTGCCGGCTTCCTCGCGGGTGCCTTCTTGGTCGGGCGGGAGGCGCGCGCGCGAGATGCCGGACGGCGTGATTTCGTGGGGGCCACGGGGTCAACGTAACACCCGCAACACCAGCAACAGCGGTTATCCAGAACCCCAAAGGCCCCGGATCAGGGGTCCCCGATGGTCTTGACGAACCAGTCGTGGCGCTCGTGGACCCGCATCCCGGCCTCCTCGTAGAGGTGGATCGCGGCGGGAGCCGCGTCGGCATCCACCGAGACCAGCACCCGCATCTGGCCCCGCTGGCGCAGCGCGTCGAACGCGTCCGCCACGAGTGCCTGGGCGACACCTTTGCCCCGCCACGCACGCCGGACGCCGACGTTGCTCAGGTACCCGGTGTCGCCGACGTCGTAGACCAGCGTCGCGCCGACCACCTCGCCGTCGCACTCCGCGACCCGCCACAGCGCGGGATCGAACGCGGGGTGACGCAGTCGCAGGTCCAGCCACTCGTCCAGCCGGCGTGGCGTGTAGTTGCGATGAGCTTCAAACGCCTCGTTCATCGTCTCGCGCACCGCGTCGGCGTCGTCGGGCTCGTAGTGGCGCAACACGATTCCGGTCGGCGTCTCGACCGGCTCGGGCGACCGGTTGGCCAGATCGATCTTGAACCGCAGCACGGTGTGCAGCGAGCGGAAGCCACGCCGCTCGAGCAGCTCGCGCTTTCCCGTGTTGACGTGCGACACGTACATGCCCAGCGTGACCGATCCACTCCCGGCCAGCTCGCGGGTTCGATTCTCCATCAGCTCGACCAGGAGCGTGCCGAGCCCGCGGCCGGAGTACTCCGGCAGGACGAACGCGTCACCTTCGACTTCGAAGCCGGGCTGTGCCTCCCAGACGAACGCGTACCCGATGATGCGCCCGGTCGGGCCGCTCAAGACCCACGCGTCGTGGTCGAGCGCGAACCGCGGCCGGCTCCAGTCGTCGATGAGGTCGATCTCGGTGAAGTCGGGCTCGCCGAAGTCCGCGATGTCGCCGGCGATCACGACCTCCGCGACGGCGCCCGAGTCGCGTGCTGCCGGGTGACGGACCACGTAGCCCGTCGGCAGCTCGACCGAGCGCTCCGAGGGCTCAGAGCGCGGGGGCATACCCACCGTCCACCGGGTAGACCTGTCCGGTGATCCAGGAGCCCGCGTCGCTGCAGAGCAACACGGCGAGCGGCGCGGCGTCGTCGACCTCCCCGATCCGTCCCGCGGGGTAGGCCTTGGCGAGCCGACCCTCGATGGCCGGATCGGCGGCGATCGCCGCTTCCAGCGCCCCGTGGCGCATCGTGCCGAGCGAGATGCAGTTGACGGTCACCCCGTCCCGTCCGACCTCCGCCGCGAGACCGCGCGAGAAGCCCATCGCCGCCGCCTTCGCCGCGCCGTAGACCGCCTGCTTGCGCTCACCCCGGCGACCCGCGTCGGAGACGATCGTCAGGATCCGGCCCCACTTCTGCTCGAGCATGTGCGGGAGATAGGCGCGCGTCACGCCGAGGACCGCAGCCAGGTTCAACCGGATCAGCGGATCCCACTCCGCGGGGCCCGTGTCGACGAACGACTTGATCGTGATGCCCTCGGCCGGGATGCCCGCGTTGTTCACCAAGATGTCGACCGGTCCCGTTTCGTCCAGCATCCGTGTGACCTGATCGCGCTCGCACACGTCCGCGACCACGGGAGTCGCGACGCTCCCTTCCTCTTCGATCTCGCGACACACCTTCTCCGCGCGATCGAGATGGATGTCGTTGATCCGCAGCTCGGCGCCCGCCCGGGCCATCTGGATCGCGATCGCCCGCCCGACTCCCCCGCCGGACCCGGTGACGAGCGCGGTCCGGCCCGCGATGAAGTTCGACCAGTCCCGGATCACCTCAGACCTCCATGATGACCGGGATCACCGCGGGCCGACGGCGGGTCCGCTCGTTGATGAAGCGCCCGAGCGCCCGGCGCGCGTGGCGGCGCACGGCTTCGAAGTCGGTGGCGCCCTCGACCTCGAGGGTGGCGAGCTCGTCGCGCACCGCGGCCTTGGCCTCTTCGAGGAGCTCCTCGGCTTCGGGGGCGTACACCCAGCCCTTGGTCACGATCTCCGGGCCGGTCACGATCTCGCCGGTGCGCTGGTCCACGGTGAGGATCACGACGACCACCCCCTCCTCGGCCAGCTGGCGCCGGTCCCGCAGCACGCCCTGGCCGATGTCACCGACGATGCCGTCGACGTAGAGGTACCCCGAAGGCACCGCGCGGCGCTCGACCTCGAGGCCACCGTCGAGGAGCGTGACGGCGTCGCCGTCCTCACACACGAGCACCTTGTCGTACTCGACGCCGCACTGATCCGCGAGATGCGCGTGGTGCACCATGTGCCGGTACTCGCCGTGGACGGGGATGAACCATTCCGGGGTCAGCAGGTTCATCATGAACTTGAGCTCTTCTTGCGACGCGTGGCCGGAGACGTGCACCGCCGTGTTGCCACCGTGCACCACCTCGGCGCCCGCGTGGTACAGCGAGTTGATGACCCGGGTGACGCTCGTCTCGTTGCCCGGAATCGCGTGCGCCGAGATCACCACGACGTCGTCGTCGCTGATCTTCACCCACTTGTGCTCGTGGGCAGCCATGAGCGAGAGCGCGCTCATCGGCTCTCCCTGCGAGCCCGTGCAGATGATGCAGATCTCGCCCGGCGCGAAGCGCGGCGCTTCTTCGATGTCGATCACGCGATCCGACGGGACCTTGAGCAGCCCCATCTCGCGTGCGAGCGTGACGTTGTTGGCCATGGACCGGCCGACGAACGCGAGGTGCCGCCCGTTCGCGAGCGCGGCTTCCGCCACCTGCTGCACCCGGTGCAGGTGCGACGCGAAGCTCGCGACGATGAACCGCTTGTCTTCACGCTCGCGAAACAGCGTCCGCATCGCCTGACCCACCGTGGACTCCGACTCTGTGAAGCCGGGTCGCTCCGCGTTGGTGGAGTCCGAGAGCAGGACCCGCACCCCGGGGAAGCGGCCGTCGGCACGCATCGACGGCCTCTGCGCGATCTCGCCGAGGCGAGCGAGGTCGGTGCGGCGACCATCCACGGGAGTGAGGTCGATCTTGAAGTCACCCGTGTGCAGGATCGTCCCCTGCGGGGTGTGATACGCCGCCGCGAACGCGTGCGGGACCGAGTGGGTCACGGGGATGAACTCGACGTCGAACGGGCCGATCTTGCGCCGCTCGCCGTCCTCGACCGGGATCATCGTGGTGTGGCCGAGCATCCCGGCCTCTTCGATCCGGTTCCGAGCCAGCCCGAGCGACAGGGGCGACCCGTAGATGGGGCACGACACGTCACGGAGCAGAAAGGCCAGCCCGCCCGCGTGGTCCTCGTGGGCGTGGGTCAGGACGACGCCCTCGACCCGCGCCGCGTTGTCGCGCAGGTAGGTGAAGTCGGGGAGGACGAGATCGACGCCGGGCATGTCGACGTCGGGGAACATGATTCCGCAGTCGACCACGAGGATCCGGTCCTCGACCTCGAGGCAGAAGCAGTTGCGTCCGATCTCTCCGAGCCCGCCGAGGAAGACGATCCGTACCTGGTCGTTCGTGCGTGCAGGCTTGGCCATCGGGCCGAAGGCTACTCGCGGCCCCCGGCTGCTTCCCGGGCCGGAAGTGGCTACGCGGCGTCCCGGTCCTTGGCGACCTCGTCGAGCGTCGAGTACTCCTCGGTCGTGTCGGTCCAGTCCTCGAACTGGATCACTCCGAGATCGGTGAAGCGGTCACGCAACCACCCGTCGCCGGCGTCGAGCAGACCCAGCTTCTTGCAGTTCGGCACGATCTTCGAGAACAGCATCCCCTGGAACATCGCCCGGGTGTCGTCCTCGAGCACGAGGGTGAGCGCATCCTTCACGTCCACACCCATCCGCTCGAAGACCTCCTGCTGCAGGAAGCGGTCACGCATGCGCACGGCCGCCTCGAATGCGAACTCCTGGCGCTCGCGGATCTCCTTGGAGTCGAGCTCCTTGTAGAACTCCTGCAGGGAGAGCACACCGAACGCGACGTGACGAGCCTCGTCGCTCATCACGTAGCGCAGCAGCTTCTTCAACAGCGGCTCGGTGGTGAGCTGATGGATGAAGCCGAACGCGGCGAGCGCGAGCCCTTCGACCATGATCTGCATGCCGAGGTAGGTCATGTCGCACCGGCTGTCGCTGATGATGTCGTCGAGCAGCATCTTCAGGTGCGCGTTGATCGGGTAGTGACCGC
>JADGON010000147.1 GCA_017882945.1 Acidimicrobiia bacterium
CGATCGGTGAGATCCCGGTCGACGCGATCTTCTCGCCGGTGCGGCGGGTCGCGTTCGAGATCGAGCCCACCCGGGTCGAGCAGGCCACCAACTACGACAAGCTCACCCTCGAGATCGAGACCGACGGCTCGATCTCGCCGCGCGAGGCGCTCGCTTCCGCGGGTGCCACGCTGCGCAACCTGGTGGCGCTGGTCGGGGACCTCTCGGCCGAGCAGGTGGGCCTGGAGCTCGGCGAGGTCTCGCCGGTCACCGCGACCTCTCCTGACCTCGAGCTCGCGATCGAGGAGCTCGACCTCTCCGAGCGCCCGCGCAACTGCCTCAAGCGCGCCCGCGTCGACTCGATCGGCCAGCTGGTCCAGAAGACCGAGGACGACCTGCTCGCGATCACCAACTTCGGCCAGAAGAGCCTCGACGAGGTCATCCAGAAGCTCGACGAGCGCGGTCTCTCGCTGCGCATGAAGGACTAGAAGCAGATGCCCGCACCGAAGAAGGGTCCGCGTCTCGCCGGTTCGCCGGCGCACCAGCGCCAGCTGTTGGCGAACCTTGCCGCGAGCCTGTTCGAGGCCGAGGGCATCACCACGACGGTGTCCCGGGCCAAGGCACTGCGGCCGTACGCGGAGAAGCTGATCACGAAGGCGAAGAAGGGCGGGGTCCACCAGCAGCGCCAGGTGGTCTCCACGATCCACGACCAGGCCGTCGCCCACAAGCTGTTCGCCGAGATCGCGCCGCGCTACGCCGACCGCAACGGCGGCTACCTGCGGATCCTCAAGCTCGGCCCCCGCCCGGGGGACAACGCGCCCATGGCGCGCATCGAGCTCGTCTAGCGAGAGCGCAGGCAGAAGCGGGCGCGAGGTACGAGCGCGTATGCCGGAGCGACCCGAAAGCACGTTGTTCGAGTCCGCGGGCGCGGGTCCGGCGGTGTGCCGGCTGCTCATCGGCTACGACGGCACCGGCTTTCGCGGGTTCGCGGTCCAGCCGGAGCAGCGCACGGTCGAGGGTGTCCTCGCGAAGGCACTCGGCCAGGTCCTGCACTCCGAGATCGGGATCCGGGTCGCGGGCCGCACCGACGCGGGGGTCCACGCGTGGGGCCAGGTCATCTCCTTCGACGCACCGCCCGGGCTCGAGCCCGGGCGCCTGCAGGCATCGCTCAACGGCATGCTCGGACCGGAGATCGTGGTGCGCGACGCCGCGTTGGTCGCGCCCGGGTTCGACGCGCGCCGCGCCGCGCGCTGGCGGCGCTACCGGTACACGATCGTGAACCGCCGGGTCCCGGATCCGTTCCTGGCCCGCTACGCGTGGTGGGTCCCCGAGCCGCTCGAGCTGGCGGCGCTGCGGCTCGCCTCGGACCCGTTCGTCGGGCAGAAGGACTTCACCTCGTTCTGCCGGCGGCCGACCACCGGCAGCGGTTCACTCGTGCGCCGGGTCTTCGAGTCCCACTGGACGGATCTCGGCGACGGGCGGCTGCGGTACGAGGTGCGGGCGACATCGTTCTGCTGGCAGATGGCGCGGTCCATGGTGGGAACGATGGTGGACGTCGGCATCGGCAAGCTCCGGCCGGGCGACATCATGGGCATCTTCCGCCAACAGCAGCGCGCCGCGGCCGGGGAGCCGGCGCCACCCCATGGCCTCTGTCTCTGGGAGGTGGGCTACGGCGAGTGAGCGCGAGCGCGCTAGCTGCCGGGGGCGACGTTCTTGGTCGGGTCGTGCTTCGTGACCTGGAGCGACATCGCACCGTCGGTGCCTTCGCTGCCGCCGCTGTACGCGACGACGTCCCAGTTCTTGCCGACGGCGGTGTACGCCGCGAAGCTCCCGGCCGACCCGCCGACGGCGGCCGACTGCTTGATCACGAAGCCGTGGTCCTGGAGCGCGCGCTTGTAGCCACTGGCCACCGTCTTCAGGTCCTTGCCGGCGAACGCGTAGGTGAGGCTGTAGTAGCTGGCGCCGCCGTCCTTGCCCGCCACGACGGCCTTGAGGGCTCCGCCATCGGGCAACGGCACGTTGTCGGTGGGAAAGCTCTTCGGCAGCTTGGCGTCGCCGACGCTGATCGAGCTGTTGCCGTCCTGGACCGTGATCTTCCCGTTGCCCTTCTCGACCTTGACCTTGCCGTGCGAGATCGACCCGCTCCCGGACGAGGAGCAGGCCGCGAGTGCTCCGAGCATGAGCAGCCCCGCGGTGGCGGCCGCGAGCACACGGCGCATCAGAAGCCGACGGTGGTGGTGGTCGTCGACGAGGCGCCGGGCGTGGTCGACGGCGAGTTGTCGGGGGTGGTGTCGCCGATGCCGCCGATGCCGCTCGTCACCGGCCCGTGCGTGTGCACCTGGACCGAGAGCGTCGCCCGGTCCCGCGGGTTCGCCTTCCCGCTCACGACCGCGACGTCCCACTTCGTGCCGATCGCGTCGAACTGCGTGATGTGGCTGTCGGTGCCGCCGATCGAGCTGTAGTTCTGGATCGTGAAGCCCGCCTTCTCGAGCCGCGTGCGGTACAGGTCTCCCACCGCGATGCCGTCCCGGCCGCCGAGCCCGTAGGTCAACGTGAACGACGCGTTCGGCGGGTTCGCCTCGGCCACGACCGACCGGAGCGCGCCCGCCACGGGCACGGGCACGTCCTTGGGGAAGTCGGGCGGGATCTTGGCGTCCTTGCCGAAGAGCACCGAGCTCTTGGCGCCGTTCTCGCCGTGGATGGTCTGGTTGAACCCCTGGGCGGTGCTCTTGCTGCTACACGCGGTGAGCCCGCAACCGGTGACGAGGAGGATCCCCGCGATTGCGAGCGTCCTGCGCCCGACCCGACCGGAGCGCACCGGCATCAGGACTCGCCCAGGTACAGGAAGGAGTAAGCCTCGTCCCGGAACGTGAGCCCGGCTTCGCGCAGGTTCACGTCCCAGTCACCGCGCACCGACGGGTTGTTCTCTTCCATCCCGTGGTCGGCGACGAGCACGAACGCGGTGTCGTCGAACGCGCCGGCCTGCTCGATCGCCCGCAGCACGTCGCCGAGGCGCGCGTCGGAGTCGCGGATCGATGCCGCAGCCATCTCGGAATGCGGCCCGCCCTCGTGCATCGCGGAGTCGGTGAGCGTGAAGTTGATCCACATGAACCGCGGCGGCGGGTAGTCGACGTCGCGGTACTGCCCGCTCCAGATGCCGCAGGCTTGCTCCGTCCCCATGTGGTCCACGACCGAGGACCACTGGTAGTCCTTGGACGGCCGGACGAAGCGCTCGGTCGTGTGCGGCAGGCCGAACGGGTCGTCGGGGATCGGCGGCACGTCACCGCGGCGGAAGAAGTCGAACGTCGAGAAGCCGGCACCGATGTCGCAGGGCTCGTTGACCGACGCGGTGAACGCGTCGGGCCAGGTGCGCGCCACCGCGGTGTGGATCGACTCCGTGCCGGCCGCGACCGTCTTCATCGCCCACGGCCAGGTGGCCGACGAGTTCGTGATGATCTGCTCGCCGGTCGCCCGGTCGAACCACGCGTTGTTGAGGATCCCGTGGTGGCCGGGCAGGCGCCCGGTGATGATCGACGTGTGGTTCGCGAGCGTCACGGTCGGCAGGCCCGCCATCGCGCCGTGTTCGAACGCGGTGCCCATCTCGATCAGCCGGGCCACGTTCGGAGCCTCGCCGCGCGCGGCCATCGCGTAGAGCACGTTCGGGTTCGTGCCGTCGAAGAGGAACCCGACCACGTGCTTCGGCCGGCCCCCGTCCACGTCGAGCACGTCGAGGCGGACCTCGCCGTCCTGGCCCGCGAGGTAGGTGGCCCCGTCGTCGTGCGGCGAGCA
>JADGON010000148.1 GCA_017882945.1 Acidimicrobiia bacterium
ACATCGATTCCTTCTCTCATGACGCGCGCGCCTCGACGGCGCGGCGCGGGTCGGCAGCAAGCGGCTCCAGCCGCGCGCCACCGCGCTCGATCCATTGCCCGGTCCGCAGGACCCGGCGCTCCGCGAGCTCGCCCCCGAGCGCGGCGAGAACCTCGCCGGCTCGGACGCTCACGGGTTGCGTCGAGACCTCGACCCCGAGGAGCACGCCGTGTTCGGAGCTCCCGAGCACGTCGATCCGCCGGAGTGCCGGCCGGATGTCCTCGTCTGCCTCGCGGCCCTTGCGCGTGCGGGTCACGCACAACGACGGTGCTGCCATCGCGGCGGCCGCGAGGCGCGCCACCGCGAGCGGTGCCGGCGCTTCGCCGTCCGTCGCCGTCACCTCCAACTGCCATTCCACCGCGGTCACTGCCTCCTGCAATGCCGGTGCACGATCCGCCAGCGCGGCGACCCCGGTCACGACGATCCCTTCCGGGAGCGCCGCGGTGAGCGCCTCCGGCAGGTCCGCCAGATCGACCGGCTCGCTGAGCTCGACATCGAGGTACTCGGCGTCTGACTCGTGGCCGACCGAGAGTGCCAGCCCGAAGCTGACCTTGGGGCGCGGCGAGAACCCCAACGTGAACGAGAGTGGCAGCCCGACGATCCGGAATGCCCGCTCGAAGCCCCGCGCGACGTCCCGGTGCCCGACGAAGCGCACCTTGCCGTGCTTCGAGAACCGCACGCGCACCGGGAAGCCCTGATCGCCCCTCACGACTTGGGTCCCCCGACGAGCGAGACCGGGACCGTGTGCCCCTTGCTCAGGTCCTGGCCCGTGCCCTGGCTGCCTCCGGCGGGCGGGACCGGGGAGGCAACGATGTGCTCGATGGCGTAGTCGGTGCACACACCGCAGTCGTAGCACGGCGTCCAGCGGCAATCGGGGAGCCCGTGCTCGGCGAGCGCGGCCTGCCAGTCCTGCCAGAGGAAGTCCTTGTGCAGTCCCGCCGCGATGTGGTCCCAGGGCAGGATCTCCTCCTGCGTGCGGTGCCGGGTGACGTACCAGTCCGGGTCCAGGCCCTCCGCCGCCATCGCATCCATCCAACGATCGACCCGGAAGTGCTCGCTCCACTCCTGGAATGTCCCGCCGGCGCGCCAGACGCGCTCGATGACCCGGCCGATCCTCCGATCGCCGCGGGAGGCGAGACCCTCCGCGAACGTGGCTTCGGGGTCATGCCACTTGACCTTCGCCTGCGTGCGCTTGAGGTCGTCGCGCAGCAGCCAGATCTTGCGTTGCAGCTCCTGCGAGCCGTTCTGGCCGAACCACTGGAACGGGGTGTGCGGCTTCGGGACGAAGCCGCCGACCGAGACCGTGCAGCTCGCCTGCTTCGTGTGCTTGCGGCCGACGTTGACGACCTGGCGGGCGAGCTCCGCGATCCCGAGCGTGTCCTCGTCCATCTCGGTCGGGAGGCCGACGAGGAAGTAGAGCTTCACCCGTCGCCAGCCCTGCGAGAACGCGGCGTCGACCGCGGTGTAAAGGTCCTCTTCGGTGATCAGCTTGTTGATGACCTGACGGATCCGCCACGACCCACCCTCCGGCGCGAAGGTCAGCCCGGTCCGGCGCACCTTCTGGATCTGGCTCGCAACGCCCACGGTGAACGCATCGACCCGGAGCGAAGGCAACGAGAGGCCCACGTTGCCGCAGCCGCTCTGCTCGTTGATGAGGTCACCGACCAGCGTGTCGATGCCGGAGTAGTCGGCACTCGACAGGGAGGTCAGGGCAACCTCGTCGTAGCCGGTCCGTTGCAGACCCTGCTCCACCATGGTCCGCACCTGGTCGGCCGGGCGCTCCCGAACCGGGCGGGTGATCATCCCCGCCTGGCAGAAGCGGCATCCTCGCGTGCAGCCGCGGAAGATCTCCACGTTCAACCGGTCGTGCACGACCTCGATGAGCGGGACCAGCTGCTGCTTCGGGTACGGCCAGTCCGCGAGGTCCGCGACGGTCCGCTTGTCGACGACCGCCGGCACGTCCGCGTAGCGCGGCGTGATCCCGCGGATCCACGCGCCGTCGTACTCGACGTCGTACATCGAGGGGACGTAGACCCCGGTGATCGTCGCGAGATCGTGCAGCACCGCCTCGCGGCCGCCGACCCGACCGCCGCGCTTCCAGGCGTTGACGACCTCGGTGATCTCGCCGACCGGCTCCTCACCGTCACCGATGACGAAGGCGTCGACGAAGTCCGCGACCGGCTCGGGGTTGAAGGCGCAGTGGCCGCCCGCGATGACGAGCGGATCCGTGTCGGACCGGGCCTCGGAGCGCACGGGGACCGCGGCGAGATCGAGACAGTTCAAGAGGTTCGTGTAGACGAGCTCGGCCGAGAGGTTGAACGCGATGATGTCGAAGTCGGCGGCGGGCCGGTGCGTGTCGACCGAGAAGAACGGAACCCGGGCGCTGCGCATCTCGCCCTCGAGGTCGAGCCAGGGCGCGTAGGAACGCTCGGCGACGGCATCGCCACGTTCGTTGAGGATCTCGTAGAGGATCTGGAGCCCCTGGTTGGGCAGCCCGATCTCGTAGGTGTCGGGGTACACGAGCAGCCAGGCCACCGCATCAGGCCGATGTACCGGTTGCTGGCTCCCCCGCTCCATCCCTATGTAGCGAGCGGGCTTCTCGACCCTGGCCAGGAGCGGTTCAATCCGCGGCCAGAGGCTTGACATCTCACGGGAGTCTACAGAGAAGGGCTGAGCGCCCCGTCCCGCCCCAGCTTTCGGCGTCACTTACCCCACGTATTCGGTGGGTAAGTGACGCCAAAGACCGTGGGGTCAGGTGAAGCGGCGCATGTGGATGTTGGCGACGAGGCCGATGCAGGCGAACGAGACGATGACCGACGAGCCGCCGTAGCTCATCCAGGGCAATGGGATGCCGGTGATCGGCATGATGCCCATCGTCATCCCGACGTTCTCGAAGACCTGGAAGACGATCATCGCCAGCACGCCCATGCAGCAGAGGGTGCCGAACAGGTCGTTGGCCAGGCGCGCGGCTCGCCAGGTGCGCCACACGATCAGGGCGAACAGCCCGAGCAACGTCGCACCACCGACGAAGCCGAGCTCCTCTCCCACCACGGTGAAGATGAAGTCGGTGTGCTGCTCGGGGACGTACGCGCCGTTCGTCTGGGTCCCTTTGAACAGGCCTTCGCCGGTCAGTCCACCGTTCGCGACCGTGATCTTGGACTGCTCCTGGTTGTACCCGGAGCGTTCGGCATCCTTGCCTGCGTTCGCGAAGGAGGTCAGGCGCGCGAGCTGGTAGTCCTTCAGCACGCCGAAGTTCACCGACGCGATCGCGACCGTGACCCCGAGGAGCAAGAGGATCACGAGGTGGCGCCCGCGTGCACCGGCGACCGCGAGCATCGTGAACACGATGAACATGAGAACCAGGTCGGTGCCGAGGTCGGGCTGGAGCATGATCAGCCCCATCGGCACGCCCGCGATCAACAGTGCGACCGCGAGTCGGCGTATGTCGAGGTCGCCACGATGCAGCGCGCAGTATCCGGCGAGCACCAGGATCACGAAGAGCTTCGCGAGCTCGCCGGGCTGGAGCTGGAACGGGCCGATGTCGAAGCGCGCTTGCGCGCCCTTCACCT
>JADGON010000149.1 GCA_017882945.1 Acidimicrobiia bacterium
ACGCCGCCCGCGCCCCCTGCTCGCGCGGTTCGATCCGAGTCGATCGGGCTCGGGGCTCGGGTGACCCGATCGGAGGTCGCCGAACGGATCGCGGCGCGGGAGCGCCCGTTGGCGCGCCCGGCCACGGGGCCCGCGACCGCGCCAGTCCCGGAGCGGACGCGCGTGCAGGCGGGAGACGGAGACCAGGCCGAGCCGTTCACGACGGCACGGCGCCGCACCGCGGAGCACATGGTGCGGTCGCTCGCCACGTCCGCCCACACGCTCGTCGTCATGGAGGTGGACTACTCCGCGGTTGATCGCGCCCGGGACTCGGTGGGCGAGACGTTCCGCGTCGAGGAGGGGTTCGGGCTCACGTACCTGCCCTTCATCGCCCGCGCCGTCGTCGACGCGGTACGGGAGTTCCCGCGTGTCAACGCCAGCGTCGCCGACGATGCGCTGATCGTGCATCCCGACGTGCACCTCGGCGTCGCGGTGGATCTCGACTTCGAAGGCCTCATCGTCCCCGTGATCCGCGATGCCGGGCAGCTCCGGCTGACCGCGCTCGCCCGGACGATGCGCGAGCGCAGCACCGCGGCGCGCGAACGCCGGCTCGGACCGGACGATCTCGCCGGTGGGACCTTCACGCTCACCAACGCCGGTGGGTACGGGACCCTCCTGACCGCCCCGATCATCAGCCAGCCGCAGGTGGCGATCATCTCCACCGACGCCGTTTCGATGCGCCCCGTGGCGGTGTCGCTCGGCGATGGTCCGAGCCCGAAGTACGGCATCGCGGTCCACCCGGTGGGCAACCTGGCCCTGTCGTTCGACCACCGCGCGTTCGACGGTGCGTACGCGTCGGCGTTCCTCCGCAGCGTCGTGGGCATCCTCGAGTCGCGTGACTGGCTCGAGGAGCTCGCGTGACCGCGGTCCCGCACGCCGAAGAGGCGATCGCCGACTTTCGGCTCGCGTGCATCTCTCGCGCGCTCGACGACCGCGAGATCGCCCTGCAGAAGCAGACGCGGGTGTTCTTCCAGATCTCCGGCGCGGGTCACGAGGCGCTGTTGCTCGGGCTCGCCCGGGAGCTCCGGCCGGGATACGACTGGTTCTTCCCGTACTACCGGGACCAGGCGTTGATGCTCGGTCTCGGGATCTCGCCGGCGACGATCCTCCTGCAGGCCGTCGGCAGCTCGGAGGATCCGTCCTCGGGGGGCCGGCAGATGCCCGCGCACTGGGGCCACGCGGAGCAGCACGTCGTCACGCAGTCGAGCTGCACCGGAAGCCAGTGCCTGCCGGCGGTCGGATGCGCCGAGGCGGCGCGCTACCTCTCCCGGCGGCCCCACCTGGCAGGAACCTCGGCGCACGGCGACGAGCTGACCTACGTCTCGCTCGGCGAGGGCGCGACCTCGGAAGGGGACTTCTGGGAGAGCCTCAACACCGCGTGCACGCTCCACCTCCCGGTGCTCTTCGTCGTCGCGGACAACGGCTACGCGATCTCAGTGCCCGCGGTCGACCAGGCCCCGGCACCGGTGAGCGAGCTCGTGCGCGGCTTCCGGGGTCTGGACGTGTACACGGTCGACGGCTGCGACTACGCCGCGGTGCGCCAGCTCGCGGCGCGGGCGATCCCGCGCGTGCGCGCGGGGGTGGGGCCGGCGTTGATCCACGCTCGCGTCACCCGGCCGTACTCGCACTCGGCGGCCGACACCCAGAGCAAGTACCGGCCCGCGGCGGAGCTGGCCGAGGAGGCGCTCCGGGACCCGCTGCTCACGATGGCCGAATCGCTGAAGACGGCGGGCCTGCTGACCCCGTCCGAGGCCGACGGGTACTGGGAGGAAGCGAAGTCGATCGTGGCTGACGCGGCTCGTACCGCGCTGGCGGCGGCCCGTCCCGAGCCGTGCTCGGTCGCGGACCACGTGGTCGCGCTCCCGGACGTGGAGGAGGACTGCTCGCTCGTGGACGTCCATCCGGGCGGCGCCCGCGCGGACGGCATCGACACCGTGACGTTCGGCGAGAGCATCAACCTCACGCTGCACGAAGTGATGGCGGCCGACGAACGGGTGCGCGTGTTCGGCGAGGACGTCGCCGACGCCCGTGAGGCACTGCTCGCCAACGTGGAGGGCAAAGGGGGAGTGTTCGGCACGACGCACGGGCTGCAGCGCGAGTTCGGGCTGGCGCGCTGCTACAACGCACCACTCGCGGAGTCGAACATCGTCGGACGCGCGGTCGGCCAGGCCCTGCGCGGGTTGCACCCGGCGCCCGAGATCCAGTTCTTCGACTACATCTGGCCCGCGATGCAGCAGATCAAGAGCGAGGCGGCGACGATCCGCTGGCGCTCGAACGGCGCGTTCAGCGTGCCGATGGTGATCCGCGTGCCGATCGGCGGGTACTTGCAGGGCGGCGCGATCTGGCACTCACAGTCCGGTGAGTCGATCTTCGCCCACATTCCGGGACTCCTCATCGCGTTCCCGTCCCGGGCGCGTGACGCGGCGGGGTTGTTGCGCACCGCGTTCCGCTGCGAGGACCCGGTGCTCTTCCTCGAGCACAAGCACCTGCTCCGCCAGCCGTACGCGCGCGATCCGTTCCCTCCGGCCGAGTATCTCGTGCCGTTCGGTCGCGGTGCGGTTCGCCGGCCCGGCCGTGACCTCACCATCGTGACCTGGGGCGCGACCGTCGAAAAGTCACTGGCCGCCGCGACTCGCGTGCACGCCGAGCTCGACCGCGAAGTCGAGGTGATCGACCTGCGCTCACTCATCCCGTGGGACCGCGAGCTCGTCGCGGATTCCGTGCGCCGCACGGGGCGCTTGCTGGTGGTGCACGAAGACGTGGTGACCTGTGGGTTCGGGGCCGAGGTCGCGGCGTGGGCGGCCGACGAGCTGTTCACCGATCTGCGGGCGCCGATCCGGCGGGTCGGGGCGATCGACACGCACGTCGCGTACGAGCCCACGCTCGAGGAGGTGATCCTCCCGCAGGTGGCCGACATCGCCGCGGCCTCGGCTTCGCTCATGAGTACATGAGCGACCCGGGCGTGGTGAGCAGCTCGCCGGTCTCGAGCCAGGTCTTCAAGCCCGAGAGGATCATCGGCCAGCCGCCGTAGAGCTCGGGGTTCGCGCCTTCGCGCAGCTCGTCGTGGGTCACGGTCAGGCGGCAGGAATCGCCGACGGGCTCGATGTCCCACGTGATGCGCGTGGGCCCCTCGTTCCTGACGTCGTCGCTCCAGAGCATCGTGGCGCGCTGGACGAGCCGGCGCGGGGGATCGACCTCGAGGTTCTCGCCCTCGCCCAGCGCGAACTCGCCGTTGGTCATCTCGAAGCGCGAACCGGGTGTGAAGTCCGAGACGATGCCGACGCCGAAGTTGTACTTGCGCCTGATCTCGGTGTCGGTGATCGCCTCCCAGAGCCGCTCGGGCGTGGTCTTGATGTAGATCTCGAAGATCTTCTCCATGGGGTTCTCCAGTCTGGTCTTGAGACCGCTGAGTGCCGCGGTCCAGGGCTCGGCGTACTTGCTCACCCACCGGTCGTGGACGAGACGGATCGGGACCGGGTTCAGGAAGTGGAGCTTCTCGCGACCGCGCCGTCGGGTGACCACGAGGCCGGCCTCCTCGAGCTGCTTCAAGTGCTTCATCACGCCGAAGCGCGACATCTCGAAGCGCCGCTCGAGCGCACCCAAGCTCTGGCCGTCCTCCCGGAAGAGCTCGTCGAGCAGCTCCCGTCGGGTCGCATCGGCGAGGGCTCTGAACACCGCGTCCATGCCGCGAGGATATGTGACCAAAGGGTCACATGTCAATCGGCGGGAGCCACCGGATCGAGGTAGAGGTCCAGGTCGAGGGCGTTGGCGACCGCCGGGGGCGGGGTGAGGATCTCCGCGGCGCGCTGCAACGTCTCGTCGCGGTCCGGCGCGTCGCGGCGCTCGATCGCGCTCAGCGCCCGCGCGAGCTGGGCCTGGCGCCGGCGGTCGAACACGGCGACCTCGGGTGCGAGCGCTTCGGCCGGTTCGACATCGAAGTCGGGATCCGCGAGGTCCGCATCCGTGAGGCCGAGCATCGCCGCGACCGTGGCCGGTGAGGCTTCGAGTGCCTCGCTCGCGACGTACGCGAACGCGACCAGGTGCTTGCACACGCCCCGGTACGCGCAGTTGCAGCGCACCGTCAGCGGGGCGTCCATGAGGATCCGGTACTCGGCGAGCTCGGCGCGCAGCTCCCGCGTGTACGCAGCGGGAATCGTGGTCACGGGTTCCGGCAGCGCGTGGTGCAGCGCGCGTACGAACCGACGACGGTCCTCCTCGGGAACGGTGCACGTGATCTCGACTTGGTACGGCATCGCCTCGGAGCCCTGCACCTCACCGGCGATCCGACCGTGCCCGATGTCGACCGAGAGTGTCTGACCGGCTTGCGCGTAGGCGCGCCCGCGAGTCGAGATCCCCGGGCTGCTCCGCTCGAGCACGCGCCGCACGACCGTCGAGCCGAGACCACCCGTCCGGTCGGCCTGGCCGCGTGCGACGATCCCGCCCTCGACCCGTCGGGGCGGCGGGGACTCGTCCCACAGGTTCCACGGGCGTTCGTTCGCCATCGTCATGCCCTCCCGGTCGCGTTCGCGACGTCGAGGTGCACGAAGGACGCGAGCTCGTCGTCGTCGAGGTCGGTGACGAGCGTCTCGGTCGAGCCGATCACCGAGCCGGCGAGCGCGCGCTTGGCCTCGATGACTGCGGCGATCCGCTCCTCGATGGTTCCCGGGCAGACGAGCGTGTGGACCTCCACGCCGCGGGTCTGCCCGATCCGCCACACCCGGTCGGACGCCTGGTCTTCGACCGCGGGGTTCCACCAGCGGTCGAAGTGGATGACGTGGTTGGCGCGCACGAGGTTGAGACCGGTCCCGCCCGCGCGCAGCGACACCGCGAGCACGCCCGCACCTCGCCCGGCGGTGAAGCGGTCGACGATCTCGTCGCGCTTGTGCCGCGGTACGCCGCCGTGCAGCACCGGGACCTCCAGACCGAGGAACCGCTCGAGATGGGGGGCGACCCGGCGGAGGAAGCTCGCGTACTGGCTGAACACGACGACGGCTTCGTCCTCGGCGATGATCTCCTCGGCGAGCTCGACGAGGCGGTCGAGCTTCCCGGACCGGCCTCCGAGCTCGCTCGTGTCGTCGGCGTTGAGGCTGGCCGGGTGGTTGCAGATCTGCTTGAGCCGGGCGATGCCGGCGAACACGTGGAGGCGACGGCGCTTGGTGTCGGTGATCTCGGAGACCTCGTCGAGCATGGCGCGAGCGGTCGCCTGGTAGAGCGCCACCTGCTCGCTGGTGAGGAGGCAGTCGTCCCGCACGACGATGCGGTCCGGGAGCTCGTCGACGATGCCGGGATCGGTCTTCGTGCGCCGGCACACGAACGCGGCGATGCGCCGGCGCAGGTGGGCGAGCCGTTCGGCGTCGAGGTCCTCGTTGCCCGGACCTCCGAGCTGGTACTGCGCGCCGAACGCGGTCCGGGTGGACAGCAGCCCGGGGTTGGCGAACGCCATGATGCTCCACAGCTCGTCGAGGTGGTTCTCGACCGGGGTTCCGGTGGCGGCGATGCGATGGCGAGCGGTGAGCGCCCGGCCGGCCTTGGCGGTCGCGGTCTGCGGGTTCTTGATCGCCTGCGCTTCGTCGAGCACCACGCGGTGCCACGACACCTGCGCCAAGCGGGTGTCGCGACGCAACAGCCCGTAGCTGGTGACGACGATGTCGGCGCCGGCCGCGGCCGCGATCGGGTCGCCGCGGGTGCCGCCGTGATGCACCGCCACCCTCAGTGCCGGAGTGAACCGCTCGGCCTCGCGCATCCAGTTCCCCACGACGGAGGTGGGCGCGACGACGAGCGTCGGTCCCTCGTGATCGTGGGCCGTGAGCGCGAGCAGCATCGCGGTCTTCCCGAGACCCATGTCGTCGGCGAGGATCCCGCCGAGGTCATTGCGCTCGAGCCACACGAGCCAGTCGAGCCCGTCGCGCTGGTAGTCGCGCAGAGGGACCTTCACCATGGCGGGCTCGTCGATTCGTTCGGCCGCCTCCGGCCGCCAGGTGCCGGCCAGCGCCCGCGCGAGCCAGCTGTCGGGGTCGAGCTCGACCTCGAGCTCGGTGTCCTCGTCCTCGTCGGTGTCGGCCGCGGTCTCGAGCACCGCCGCGGCGTCGGTCGCGCCGAGCCGGCGTACGAACTCCGCGATGCGAGCCCGCTCGCCGTCGGCGAGGAAAGTCCACTGCCCGCCCAACGACACCAGGTCGTGCTGGGCGTTGACGAGCGCGTCCATCTCGGCAGGGGTGAGCGTGGTCTCGCCGACGCGCACTTCGCCGGTGAGGATGAGGTTGGCGACGTCGAAGCCGGTGGCGGAGCCACGTACGCGGTAGCTCCGAGTCGTGGTGTGGCGCCGGCCCAGGTGCGCGGGAAGGAGCACCGCAATCCCTGCGTCCATGAGCCGCGGCGCGACGGATTCGACGAGCTTGACCACGTCCTCGAGCGCGAGCTTGCGCCGCGTGGGCTGGAGGTCGCGGAGCGCAGGCCAGGTGCGCTGCGCGGCGGCCCACTCGACCTCTACGAGCGTCGCAACCGCCTCGACCGGAACCTGGAGCAGCGCCGCGGCTTCGTCCAGCGCGACGGCGAGATCGGAGGACTCGGGTGGATCGGGAACGGCGAGATCGGAGGGTTCGGGTTCTGCCGGCCGCAGCTCGGCCATCACGACGGATGCGCGGCGCGCGTGGAGGCACGGCACGAGCTCGAAGCCGCCGCCCGCCTCCTCGAGCCGGAGCACCAGGCGCGCACCGGCCGCCCGGCGTGCCGCGACCCGCTCCGCCCAACGGGTGTAGGTCGCGCTCGGACGGCGGCCGTCGAGGGCCGGGGGCACGGGCCCGAGCGCGGCCGAAGCGAGCGTGTGGATCAGGTACCCCAAGAGGTCCTCGGCGTCGGGATGCACGACCTGCGAGCGCGCGAGGGTCTCGGCGAGCAGACCGGCCGACTTGCGATCGGGCGCCGCGATCCACGCCGTGGCGAAGTTGGGGAGTGGCCCCGGCAGCACCTGTCCGTCCGCGACGATGCGACGCGCCGCGATGTACAGCTCGAGCAGGAGGCCGAGACCGGGCGTGACGGGCCATCGCGTCGCGATGATTGCCCGGAGCGCGCTCGACTCGTCGACCGCAACGCTCCAGCGACGTTCGAAGCCCGTCGGCGCGATCCAGAACGACTGGTGCACCGGACGCGCGTTCGGCCCGATGATCTCGGCGAGATCCTCGAGGTGTGGGAAGCGCAGGCGCTCGTGGGGATCGGTCAGCAGCCAGAGCTGGCCGCCGTCGAGCCGGGCGTCGAGCACGACCCGCGCGTCGCGAGGCCCCGGGGCGCGGCGGGCGGGCGCGCGGCCGCGAGAAGGGGAGGGGCGCGCCGGGGGCATCGCCGCAAGGTACTGGCCCGGCTCGGGCTCCACCGAAGGCGAGAAGCAGGGGTTCCGGGGCGAAGCCGCCGAGCCGGCCCACGCGGAGGCGATCACGGAGAGCGAGCGAAAGGAGTTCCATCACCAGTCTGCGTTCATCCGGTTCCGGCCCTACCGTGCCGAAGGTCATCTGGACGGGAAGAACCCGGTGGCCCAGGATGGGATCGCTCCGACGAGCCCGGGCGCAGGGAGGGATCGTGACCGACACGACGACGGTGGACCCGGACGCCCTCCTGGCCGAGATCCTGCTCACGCCGGAAGGTAAGGCGGATCCCTATTCGCGCTACGCCGCGATCCGCGAGCACTCGGCCGCGTACCGGACGAGCATCGGCTTCGTCGTGGTGGGTCGCTTCGACGACTGCCAATGGGTGTTGCGCGACGCGCGGTTCGGCAAGGGCGACGTCGACAGCGTGGCCGTGTGGGAGCGCTACGGCATCACCGAGGCGGAGTGGGTCGAGCACTTCTCGGACTTCAACCGGCGCACGACCTCGATGCTGGGGCTCGACCCGCCGGACCACACGCGATTGCGGCGTCTTGTCGCGAAGGCGTTCACCCCGAAGACGGTCGAGCAGCTCCGTCCCGACATCGAGCGGCTGACCAGTCGCATGCTCGATGAGTTCCGTGGCGCGGTTGTCGTCGATGTCATCCCCGAGCTCGCGCTGCGCCTGCCGATCGCAGTCATCTCCGAGATGCTCGGGGTACCGGAGTCCTACTGGCCGGCGCTCCAGCCGCTCGTCCGCGCCGCGACCGCGACGCTCGAGATCAATCCGTCACTCGACCAGCTCGAAGCCGGCGCTCGCGCTGCTCGCGGCATCGCGGAGTGCTTCGAGGGATTGATCGCCGAGCGGCGGGAGCACCCGACCGAGGATCTCCTCTCCCAGCTCATCCACGTCGAAGAGCTGGGTGACCAGCTGAATCACGACGAGCTGATCGCGACCGTCATCCTGCTGTTCGGGGCCGGCTTCGAGACCACCACCAACCTGATCGGCAACGGCCTGCTCGCACTGCTCGAACATCCCGTCGAGCTCCAGCGGTTGCGTGATGATCGATTGCTGCTGGGCACCGCAGTCGAGGAGCTGCTGCGTTGGGACAGCCCGGTGCAGATCGACGGTCGGATGGCGTACGAGGACCTCGACGTGCACGGCGTGGCGGTGAAGGCAGGCGAGCAGGTCGTCACGTTGCTCGGCGCCGCCAACCGGGATCCGCGCACGTTCGTGGAACCTGATCGCTTCGACATCGGGCGCGGTGCCGCGCAGCTGATGAGCTTCGGTGCGGGCATCCACTTCTGCCTCGGTGCTCCACTCGCGCGCGCGGAAGGGCGCGTCGTGTTCGACCAGCTGCTCGATCGGTTCCCGGTGATCGAACCCGCGTGGGGCGACGAGCGACCGCGCTTTCGCGACTCGATCGTGCTGCGCGGCCTCGAGTCCTTGCCGGTGCATCTCGCCTGAGCTCAGCGGCGCGCGCGGTGCTCGGCGAGCAAGATCGTCGGCGCCTGCGCACCCGCGGTAGTACCTTGCGGCGCCATGACGACGATCTACCACGATGCCGACGCGGATCTGGGGGTGCTCGACGGTTCGTCGGTTGCGGTCGTCGGGTACGGGAACCAGGGCCGTTCGTGGGCGCTCAACCTCCGGGACTCGGGTTTCGAGGTGCGGATCTGCGTGCGCGCCGATGCCTCGCGAGAGCAAGCTGCGGTCGACGGGTTCACGCCCGGGACGCTCGCCGACGCGAACGACGCGGACGTGGTGTGCATCCTCGTTCCCGACGACGTCATCCCTTCGCTCCCGTTCATCGGGAGCGCGCGCAGCCTCACGATCGTCGCGAGCGGCTACACGCTGGCGTTCGACCGGTTCGACCCCGCCGGCGACGTGGGGATGATCGCGCCGCGCATGCTGGGGCCCGAGGTGCGGCGCTGCTACGAGGAGGGGATCGGGTTCATCACCGCGGTCGGCGTGCACCGAGATGTCACCGGCGAGGCGCAGGCGCGCGTGCTCGCGGTGGCCAAAGCGATCGGTGGGTTGCGCCAGGGGGCGATCGAGCTGACGGCGATGCAGGAAGCGGTCCTGGACCTCGCGGTCGAGCAGGCACTCGCACCCGCGCTCACGCTCGTGAACGGAACGTTCGTCCAGGTGATGCTCGAGCACGGGATCCCACTCGAAGCGGTGATCACCGAGCTCGTGCTCTCGGGCGAGGTCGAGCGCACGATGCGCCTCGTTCGGGAAGCCGGCTACGCCGCGCAGTTCGAGTTCCACTCGCCGACGAGCCAGTACGGCCAGCTCACCCGGCGTGAGGAGTACGACGGCGCCGAGATCGGAACCACGATGCGCCGGTTGGTCGACGACATCGCGTCGGGTCGCTTCGCCGATGAGTGGGACGGCGAGCGCGATGCCGGCTATCCGAACCTGAAGCGGCTCCGCGAGCGCCACGCCGGCCCGGCCGTGCGCGAGTTCGAGACCGCGCTCCGGCGCCAGCTCGGCGAAGGCGCCATCACCCCCGCCCCGTAGCTATTCGGGGGAGTGGCAGACGGCCTCGACGTTGTTGCCGTCCGGGTCGCGCACGAACGCGCCGTAGTAGTTCGGGTGGTACTCGGGGAACACCCGGGGCTCGTGGAGCACCTCGGCGCCCGTGGCGACCGCTGCGTCGAAGAACGCACGCACCGTGGCGCGGTCCGCCGCGACGAACGCGACGTGCAGCTCCCGGTTCGGAATGTCCGCGGTTCGTGGCCCGACCCAGAAGTCGGGCTTGGGCGGGATGCCGAAGCCGACCACTTCGCCGAAGTCCATGATCCGCCCGGCCCCGAGCGGGGCGAGCACTGCGTCGTAGAACGCTGCGCTCGCGGGCACGTCGGCACATTGGATCCCGAGGTGATCAAGCATGGTTCGAGCGTAGCCCCGGGGTTGAGCGCTCTCCGTGGCCGTTCACGCGGAATTGTCGGTCCCATCCGCGACAACGCATCGCGCGAGTCGTAGCGTCACCGCCGAGGTCCCCTCCGAGCGTGTGCCCGCCCAGGTCCGCACGGTGGGGGCCTCGTCGCGTCCGCGTCAGACGACCCGGACGTGGGTGAGCGTGGTGAACGAGCAGAGGTACAGGTCGCGATCGAACCCGGCGCTCGGGAAGACGACGGACTGCACCGGGCTCCCGGTATCGGCGCGGGCCTTCTCGGTGCCGGTCTCGATGTCGAGGATCACGACCTGCTCGGCGCGGCGATCCCGGTCGTAGTCGGCGGTCACCAGCTCGCCGGTGTCGGGGAACCGCACGAGGTGGCACGCATGATCCTGGTGCCGGGTCCATCGGGGCCCGAGTGGGCCTGGGGTGCCGAACGAGAACGCCGCGAGCACCGCGTTCCCGCTGTCGTAGCCGACCGCGATCCGCCGCTGCGGGTCGACGACCGGAGGGTTCGCGACGATGCCTCCCGGACGCCCGCAGATCTCGGCGAGCGTCACCGCACCCGAGGCGAGGTCGACGCGCACGAGGTGCAACGGAGCGGTGGAGGTTCCCTGGCCGCGAAACGTTCCCGTGAAGCGTTCGCTGCCTTCGCCGTTGTCGAGGAACCAGGCGGCGCCGGCTTCGATGACCGCGTCCCAGCCGTAGGTCTGGCCGTCGATCGTCCGGTATCGCGGCTCGAACGTCTCGTCGAGCGCAAGCCGGTTGCCGTCCCAATGGACACGGAACAGCGTCGCGTCGCCGACGACGTAGATGTCGTCGCCGTCGGAGGACAGGCGCGCGATCGAACGCTCCGGCAGCGTGAGCCGAGCAACGATCTCCAGCCGGTCGGGCTCGAGGATCAGGAGCTCGGTCGGCTCCGGCGACGGGCTCGAGCCGCCGGGCAGCGTGCCGCCGAAGTCCTTCGTCGCGAGGTGGCCGTCGGGCAGTACGACGAAGCTGTTGTAGGGCCGGTCTCGCGGCAGCTTCCGGGAGAGGATCGGAACCGCGTCGGGTCCGAGGCGGTGAACGTGCCGGCCGAACGCCACGTACAACGACCCGTTCGCGTGTGCGGCCAGACCGCCCGGCCACGTCGGTCCGCCGGCGAGATCGGGGGAGCGCCCGAGGACCTCCAGCGACTCCGGATGGATCTGCTCCACCCACGAGATCGCGTCGCCTCCGCCCGTGTGACGGAGCAGGTACACCTCACCCGGATCGCGCAGCACCACCATCGTGGCCGCGGCGACGTCTCGCGTGGTGACCTCGAGGCGCTCGCCCGGACGGATGCCGAGGCCCGGTCCGAACCGGGGTGCCTGCGTGCGCCGGGGGCCACCGTCCTCGGCGGGCCAACGACTCGGCCAGTAGTCACGGCTCACGTGCGCTCGACCCGGTACAGGTCGATCGGCCCGGGGATGCCGTTCATCATCACGGGGCCCAGCTCCACGAACTCGATCGCACTCGTTCAGCCATCGGTCAATGATGCCGGGGCACCATGCGTCCGGTCACCCCACGCTGGACCCGGCGCCGGGCTGGGGCTATCCGTCGCCCAGGGCAGCCTTGACCGCCGCCGCGACCCGCCCGCCCGCCGCGTCGGTGCCGACCCGGGCGCGCACGGCCTTGATCACCTGGCCCATCGCACGACCGCCCGTCATGCCCTCGGCGTCGGCGCGCTCGACCTCCTCGGCGACGATGGCGTTCAGCGCCGCGTCGTCCATCTCCGCGGGCAGGTAGCGGTCGAGGACCGCGGCCTGCGCGCGCTCCCGCGCGGCCAGCTCGCTGCGCTCCGCCTGGTCGTAGAGCTCGGCGGCCTCGGCCCTGCGCTTGCCCTCGCTCCGGAGCAGCTCGAGGACCTGATCGTCGGTGAGCGTCACCTGGGTGGAGCCCGCTACCTCGGCTTTCGTGATCGCCGAGAGTGCGAGCCGCAGCGTGGCGGTCGTGATCTCGTCGCGCTCGCGAATCGCGGTCGTGAGGTCCTCGCGGAGCTGCTCCTTGAGCCCGGCCATGATCAGGGCTCGAGCACGGGAACGGGGAAGTCGGGCCCGGTCGTGGGCGGGCAGCCCGCCGAGGGGCGGTGCACCGTCTGGTGGCGGCGGGTCACGGCGTTGCGGTAGCGGTCCCTCCCATGCATGCTCGCCGAGACTAGGCGTCACTCGGTGCTCCGACCGGGAAGCAAGGGCCGCGGCTCGATCCGAGCGCCGGACCGTCCCTTCGGCCTAGCGTGCGGCCCGTGGTGGATTTGGGGGGCCGGGGAGCGCCTGCACCTCTCGCGGAACGGACCGGGATGCTCGCGTTGCGCTTCCTGCAAGCGACCAACGTGAGCCTGTTCCGCCTTTCGAAGGGTCGGGTCGGGGGAACGTTCGCCGGCGCGCCGGTGATCCTGCTGACGACGAGCCGGCACAAGACCGGCACGCGCGAGACGCGGCCACTGCTCGCGCTGCCGGACGATGCCGCGTGGATCGTCGTCGGGCCCCGGCGCGGCGTGCGCTACGACCACGACTGGTACGAGGATCTCGTCGCGTACGAGCTCTCTCAGCAGGGGAGTGCGGCGCGGCCGTCGAATGCGCCGGTGCTGATCGCACCGGAAGTGGAGTACCGCGGCGACCGCCGCGTTGCCGTGCGGTCCGAGGTGTTGTCCGGTGCGCAACGCGCGAGCTGGTGGGCCCGGATGGTGGAGGTCTACCCGCGGTTCGACGCGCACCCGACGCGCTCGCCGCACCGGGAGATCCCAATGCTCCGACTCACCCCGTTGGGGCGCTGAGAGCGGAACAACGCATCACGCCGATCGGGACCGGCGGGACCGCTTCGCCCCGCTCTCCTCGGGCACATCGCGGTACAGGGCGAGGAGCATCAGGTCGTACGTGATCTTGACGCCGCCGGCGATCAGCAGCGGCCAGCCGAACGTCGAGTGGCTGAGGAGCACGCCGGCGAGCAGCGGGGTCGCGGCCGAGGCGAGGCTCCGCGGCACATTGGTGACGCTCGAGGCCGCGGCCCGCTCCTCGGCGGGCACCACGGTCATCACGAACGCCTGGCGGGCCGGGACGTCCATCTGCGCGAAGAGCGCGCGTACCAGGAGGAGCGCGATCGCGATGCCGCCGGTGGGTGCGAACGCGGCGAGGGCAAGCAACGCGTTCGCGGGGAGATGGGTGAAGACCATCGTGCGGATGAGCCCGAAGCGCGCCGCGAGACGAGGCGCGAGGAGCTGAGAGCAGCCACCGAGGATCCCGGCGGCGAAGAACACCGCCCCGGTCTGCGCGGCCGAGAGGTCGAACCGGAGATGGAGCCACAGCACGAGCAACGAGGTGACGACGAGACCGCTCCCGGCGGAGTCGAGGCTGAACAACCCTGCGAGCTCGAGGACGGTCCGGCGCGACGAACGCAGCACACCCCGGCGCGCCGCGGACGACACGGTGGTGAGCGGCTCACGGTCTTCGTGCAGCCGCCGATAGATGAAGAAGATGACCACACCCGCGCTCGCGTAGAGCAGGAACGAAGCGCGCTGCGTCGAGGTGACGTCCCAGTTCATCTGGTGCGCCAGTGCCTCGGGCGCGATCGATGCCGCGGCGCCGAGCGCGCCCGCGAAGATCGCGAAGAGGTTGTAGATCGCGAAGAGCCGCGGCCGATCGGCGGCCGTGACGTGCCCGGCGACCAGAGCCTGCTCGGTCGGGAGGAACACGCTCACGTCGCCGGCGGACGGATTGAGGGTGCCGACGACGGCGACGATGAGGAGCGGCCAGAACCAGATCAAGCTCGCGAACCCGAGCCCGGTCGCCACCATCATCGCGGTGGCCGCGAGGAGCAACGTCCGCAGCGGGAAGCGATGGGTCGTCAGACCGAAGCCGAGCGTGAGGATCGCGGAGCCGATGAGCGTCCCGGTGACGATCGCGCCGACCTCGACCGGGGAGAACCCGAGGCCGGTCAGGTACTGGGCGAGGAGCACGCTCACGAAGCCGTCGGCGAATCCCCGGATCGTCCGGCCCGCGACGATTCTTCTGACATCGGGTGGACTGGATTGGGGGAGCAGGCGCGCCATGGCGCCACGACCCTACGGTCTGGGCGGGTCAGAGCCGCTTGCGGAACCAGAGTGCGGCGTCGCCCAGGGGGTAGTCGTCGACCCGGCCGACGAGCTCATAGCCCCGCCGGGTGTAGCGGTCGCCCGACCGGCCTGTGTGTGCGGCGTGCGTGAAGAGCACGACCTGGCGGCATCCTCGCCGCTTCGCCTCGGCCTCGGCCGTGTCGAGGAGCTGGGTCCCGAGGCCGCGTCCACGTTGTGATTCCGCGACCCAGAGGTGCTGGAGCTCGCAGGTGCCGCCCCAGGTCCAGCCGTAGATCCCGGCGACGATCGCGCCGTCGTCACCGTGCCCGAAGATCGCGAGCTGGGTCTCGCCGCCGTGTCCGGTGGCTCGCGCGGTCTCCGCGGCGACGTGCGCCTCGAGCAGCGCGACCGCCGCGGGATCGGGGTCGTCCTCGACGGTGAGATCCATCGAGCGGCCCGGCCTCAGACGTCGAGGAGGAGCTGTTCCAGGAGCGCCGCGTCATCGAAGTAGTTGCGGAATGCACAGATCTGGTCGCCGCGGAACTCGGCGAAGGTCGCGCCGGCCAGCACGATGCGACGCCCGCTCGGCTCGATGGGCACCTCGTCGGCGATCACGAGCTGACCGGTGTGGTCCGCACCGATCCGCCACTCCGCGATCGCGTTGTCACCCACGAGGTAGATCGCATCGAACGAGATCACGATGTTCGACAGCACGTCGTGACGGTCACCGAACTCCTCGGCGAGCTCGGCGCGAGAGCTCACGGCAAGGTTGGGCGACCAGCCCACCACGTCCTCGGTGAAGGTCTCCTCGAGCCGGCTCTCGTCGCCGGTGACGGCGGCTTCCAGCGCCTGGATGAGGACGGTCTCCTTGGTTGCCGTAGGCACGGTGCTCTCTCCTGATGTCGAGTCTGGACGCGTTGATCGCGAGGGTCGGGGACTGGTGTCGGGTCGACCTAGATGCCGAGGAGCTTGGCCTTGGCGGCCGTGAACTCCTCGTCGGTCAGCACGCCCGAGTTGTGGAACTGCACCAGCTGATTCAGATCGGCGGTCGCGCCACCGGGCGCGGGCGGGGTCGGCGGCGCGTAGGCGGGCGCGGGGGCCTGCTGGGTCGCCGCGTAGGCGTCCTGGGCCTGCTCGTTGACCTGGGCCTGCTGCTCGCCCTTCTTGCCCATGTGGTAGGCGGTCCCGGCGACGGCAGCCCCGGCGGCCACTCGCATGAGCGGACGGCGGCGGCGCATCATCAGTCCCATGTGCTTCTCCTCTGGTAGTTCCGACGGCGGGGTCACGCTAGACGCGATTCGCTGAGCGGCGTCTTCGGCTCCGCCCGCATGAAACCATCCGGATGCCGTCCGCGTCGTCATCCGCAACGGATGAATTCGGGAGACGGTTGGTGGGGTGCTCGGAATCGGGCAGGGTGACTCCGAGCACCGCGCCACCAGCCCGTAGCCACTGTCCTCTCCAATCCCGGACTGCGTCAAACATCCCGAGCTGCGAGTCGCGCCTGAAGGGTGTCCATCTGGCTCTGGGTCTCGAGCGCCCAGTCCGCGTACCCGCCGCCGGCGAGGGGCCGGCCCAGCAGCTCCCGGAGCTGCTCGACCTCGGCGAGATCGGTCGGCGCGGTGGGGTCCCGCACGATCTCCCGGGCCCGAGCGCTCGCCGCGAGGTAGTCGCACTCGTCCACGTCGAGGCTCAGCTGGATGAGCCCGCCGTTGCGCCGCAGCCGCGACGCCGGACGGATGGTGTTGCGGATCTGGCTCAGCAGGTTGTCCAGCCGGTGGGTCGTGCGATCGGGGCTGCAGCCGGGCCACAGGTCTTCCACCAGGGTTTCGGCGTGCACGCCGGACGGGTGCGCGATGGCCAGGCGCGCCACTGCGTTGAGCGCCGCGACGGTCGGGAAGCGCACCGGCGTTCCGTTGACGATGACGCGCGGGGTTCCGAGGATCTCGACCCGGAACGTGGCCTCGCCACGCAGGTTGCGCTGCCAGGCCGGGTCATTGATGTGCGCGCCGGCCCGGCGGATCGCGGCGCGATGCCAATATGCGGCGCGGCGCGAGTCGGTCGCGGCCAGGCCGGTCTCGGCGCGCGCGGTCCAGAAGTGCGCACCGAGTGGTTCGAGGGCTGCCAACGCTTCGGCGTACGCGGTCGTCGCGGCTGGGAGCTCGCCGGCGCGCGCCAGGGTGTCGCCGCGGATCAGCAGCGCGCGACCGCGCTCGAGTGGGTTGAGCGTGTCCGCCAGGAGGCGGTCGACCGCGGCGCTGCTCGCTTGGTCCTGGCCCGATTCCCGTTGCGCGATCGCCAGCGCTTGGAGCGCCCAGTTGGACCACCAGGACTCTCCGGTCTCCCGGAAGTAGCGGAGCGCGCGTTGTGCGTCGTCGACTGATCGAGGCGGATCCCAAGGTGACGCGAGCTCCGCACGCATCGTGAGGAGGATCGCCTCGTACCAGTCGTTGTGCATCCCCCGCGCTTCGCGCAGTCCCTGGAGGAACTCTGCTTCGAGCTCCGTGTGATTACCTCGCAGCCCGGCCACCGCGCCGCGCGCGGCCGCGACGAGTGGAAGCTCGTAGCGGTTGTGCTCGTCAGGGATGCGACCGAGCGCCGCCTCGGCGTCTCGTGCCGCGTGTCCGACGCGGGCGAAGTCCCCGGTCCACCACGAGAAGAACGCGAGGTAGACGCACGCGATTCCCTCCGCGTGGGCGTTGTCGGCGATGCGCGCCTTGAGGAGCGCGGCTTCGGCCTGGGCGATGGCACCCATGAGGTCGCCACCCTGGTACGCGGCGAGCGCCGAGTGGGCTGCCGCGATCAGGTCGGCCGGGTTCTCGGGCCCCAACAGCTCCCGGGCGCGCAGCCACAGCTGGTTGGCGACTGCGATGCTTCCCATCGCGAGCTCTTCGTTGCCCAACATCAGACACGCGTAGCCGACGCCGTCGTCGTCTCCGGCCGCTTCGAGCTCACCCAGGGCCTTTCGAAGGATCGCCATGCCCCGACCGTGGTCGATCGAACAGATCGCGACGCCGGCGAGCAGCCCGGCCCAGGGGTGGCCATCGAGATCGAGGTCGTCGAGCGTTGCCGCGAACGGGACGAGCCGGTGCGCGAGATCGACGGCCACGATCGGCCCGGCCCACGCCTCGAGTGCGGCGATGCGCTCGTCGTCGGTGGAGGCTTCGGTCAGCTCGGTCCGCAGCGCGCGCTCCGCGCGGGCGCCTGCGTCGGCATCGAGTCCGTTCCCTGCCCTCCCTCGCCCCGTGCCGGTCACCCACCGTAGACGGAGCCGAACCGCCGCGTCACGGACACGAACCCGACGGCAGGCACTCTGACCAGGGTTTTGAGGTTTCTGTGAGGTCGGTGGGCTAGAGATCAGGCGCGGAGTCGGCGCTCGCAGCTGCGGCAACGGCGACTCTGTGTGGGCACGGCAGCGAGCGGGTTCGGTGAGCGCACGATGGGTGGGTCGGCCCCCCCA
>JADGON010000150.1 GCA_017882945.1 Acidimicrobiia bacterium
ACCGACCCCGAGGTCATCGTGAGCTGGGGCGGCGGCCCCACCGTTATGGCTCCGGTGCCGGGGTTCGCGTTCTCGCTGTGGGACGGGGACATACACGGCACCGTGACGGCGGCTGATCCCGGACGGTCGATGGCGCAGGAGTGGTACAGCGGCGATTGGTCCTCGCCCTCGATCGTCACGTTCACGCTCAGCGAGGATCCGGACGGCATGACGCACGTGGAGCTGGTGCAGACCGGCGTCCCGGACGACGAGGCGGCCGAGATCGACGCTGGCTGGGACGAGTACTACTTCGACCCGCTCACGCGACTGCTCGAAGAGGGCGCTGCCTGGGCGTGAAGGGCGGCGCGGTCCTTGACCCGCTCGACCCTTCCGCGTAGTTTATGACTGACAATCAGTCATAAACACGCTTCCCTATCGGGAGTCCTCATGCCTCGTGTCGTCGACCGCACCGCTCGCCGTTCCGAGATCGCCGCTGCCGCTTCGCGCGTGTTCGTGGAGCGCGGCGTCGCGAACACGTCGGTCAGCGACATCGTCAAGTCGGCGGGTGTCGCGCAGGGCACGTTCTACCTCTACTTCGCGACCAAGGACGACGTCGTGATGGCCGTGGTGGACGAGATGGCCGGGCGGATGATCGCCGGCATCACGGCGGCGGTCGACGCATCGGGCTCGACCGCGGTCGAGAAGTTCCTCGGCCTGCGCGACGTGCTGATGGCTTTCGACGTGGACGCGACCGCGGTCGAGCTTGCCGACTTCATGCACCGCCCCGAGAACCGGCCGCTGCACGACCGCATGGCCGAGCACTTCGTGCCTGCGCTGATCCCGCTCATGGAATCGATAGTCGTCCAGGGCGTGGCGGAGGGAGTGTTCAACGTGCGCGACCCGCGTGCCGCGGCTTGGTTCGTCCTGGGCGGGCTGCAGAGCGCCGAACTCTCCGGTACGCCGGTGGCGGACATGCCTGCCGCCATCAAGGCGGTCACCGGCTTCTCGCTCCGCGCACTGGGCTACACGGCGGTGGGGTCATGAGCGCCCAGACGGCTGTCGCCACTCGCGGCCTGTCGAAACGCTACGGTCACGTGACCGCCGTCGACGGACTGGACCTCGACGTCCGTCGCGGCGAGATCTACGGCTTCCTCGGGCGCAACGGCGCCGGCAAGACCACCACCATCCGCATGCTGCTCGGGCTCATCCGTCCCAGCGCGGGCGACGTCGAGGTGCTGGGGCGCCGGATCGTTCCCGGCGAGACGGCCGCCTTCCGGGGAGTGGGCTACCTGGTGGAGACCGCCACCGCGTACCCGAACCTCACGGTGCGCGAGAACCTAGAGATCCAGCGTCGGCTCACCGGCTCACAGACCGGCGCCGTAGCGGAGGCGATCGCGCTGCTGCGGCTCGACGAGTATGCCGACCGCCGAGCGGGGCAGCTTTCGCTCGGGAACAAGCAGCGTCTGGCACTGGCGCGCGCGCTGTTGCACTCCCCCGAGCTGCTCGTGCTCGACGAGCCCGGCAACGCACTGGATCCGGCCGGCATCGTGGAGATCCGCGACCTGCTCCGGAGGCTGTCGGCCGAGCAGGGCGTCACCGTGTTCATGTCGAGCCACATCCTGAGCGAGGTGGCGCACCTGGCCGACCGTATCGGCATCGTGCACGAAGGTCGCCTCATCGAGGAGTGCCCACGCGACGAGCTCGCCGCCAAGGCCCGCGCGTTCTCCACACAGGCGCTGACCGAGCAGGAACGTGCCGACGCCCTGCTGACGATGGACCTGGAGCGCTACTTCCTCATGCGGACGGGAGGCGAGCGGTGATGTTCGCGTCCGTGCTGTCTACGGAGTTCCTCAAGCTGCGACGCTCCAAGGTAACGTGGGGGACGCTACTCGGACTCTCGCTCGCACCGCTCGGCCTCGCCCTCTTCATGTGGATACTCCGCGAACCGGGACGCGCAGCGTCGCTGGGGCTGCTCGGAACGAAGGCGAACCTGTCCGGGCTCGAGGCCACCTGGCCCTTCTACGCCTCGACGCTGACCACCGTGATCGGTGTGGGGGGCCTGCTGCTGCTGTCGTTCATCGTCGCGTACATCTTCGGCCGCGAGTACACCGAGCTCACCGCGAAGAACATGCTCGCGCTCCCGGTGGCTCGGCACTGGTTCGTGGTCGCGAAGCTCGTGGTGGCGCTGGTGTGGTGGCTCGTGCTGGTCGCCGCCGTGGTGGCCGAGACGTTCGCGATCGGGCTCGCGCTGGGGCTCCCCGGCTTCTCGGCGGCGCTCGCGCTGAGCACGGTCGGGAACTCGCTGCTCGCAGCCGGGATGTCGTACCTGATCGTCCCGGTGGTGGCGTGGGTCACGACCGTGGGGCGCGGCTTCATGCCGCCGCTCGCCTTCGCTCTCGTGATGCTCGCACTGGGAGACGTGTTCGCGCACACCGGCTGGGCGCAGTGGTTCCCGTGGTCGATCATCCCCCTGCTCATCGGCATGGTCGGAACGCCCCAGACGCTGTCGGCAGGGAGCTACGTCGTGCTCGCGCTCACGTTCTTCGCCGGTGTGGGCGCCACGATCGCGCAGCTGCGCTGGGCGGACAACGCTCAGTAGCGCCGGCGGGACCCTAGAACTCCAGACCCTCGAGCCTCTCGAACAGCACGCCCGAGCGCGCCAGGAACGCCCACGGGTCGAAGATCTTCTCGAGCTGCTCGAAGGTGAGCGGGAAGTCCTCCTCGTCTTCGAGGTAGTCGCGGAACCGCGGACCTGGCTCGGCCTGCTGGATGTCCGCCCAGCACTTCATCGAAGCGCGCTGCACGATGGCGTAGGCGTCCTCACGCGACATCCCCGTGTCGACGAGCGCGAGCAGCACGCGGCTCGAGTAGATGAGCCCGCGCGTGCGGTCGAGGTTCGCCAGCATGCTCTCCCGATAGACCACGAGGCCATCCAGGATCCACTCGAGCTTGCTCAGGATGTAATCGAGAGCTATGAAGCTGTCCGCGAGCACCACGCGCTCCGCCGAGGAGTGCGAGATGTCGCGCTCGTGCCACAGCGCCACGTTGTCGAAGCCGACCTGCGCGTTCGCCTTGATCACACGGGCGAGGCCCACGACGCGCTCCGCCGTGATCGGGTTGC
>JADGON010000151.1 GCA_017882945.1 Acidimicrobiia bacterium
CGCCGACGGTAAGGGATTCGCCAATCCGTTCAACCTTGGCGTACCCGACACGGGTCATCCTCCGGCTTGGACGATTCTGCTCGCCGGTCCGACGAAGCTCGGCCTGCGGACCTGGCTGGAACACCAGGTCGTGGCGAGCATTGTCGGCACCGCCACGATCGTCATGGTCGGCGTGGCCACCAAGATTGCGCTCGGGACCCGAACCGCCCTTCTTGCCGCTGCACTCGCAGCCGTCTACGCGAACATCTTTCTCTACGAACGTGCGGTGCTCTCCGAAACACTGGCGATGCTCGGTATCGCGACGACGATCTGGCTCGCGTACAAGTTCCTCGCGGCACCCGGCCCCGGACTGGCGGTTGCGCTCGGCGCCGTCGTGGGCGTACTCGCGATGACGAAATCCGATCAGATCGCCATCGCCGTCGTACTCGTTGCTCCGCTCGTCTTGTCGCGACGCGACGTCGACTGGCGGCGGCGCATCGGTTGGCTCGCGATGGCCGCCGCGGTGTGCATCGCGATCATGGCGCCGTGGTCGATCTATCTCTCGACCCGTTTCGACCAGCCCGTGCTGCTGACCGGAAGCCTCGGTGGCGCGATGGCCGCTGGGAACTGCAAGCAGACGTACTCGGGCGAACTGCTCGCCTGGTACAAGTTCGGGTGCGTCATTGCGGCGGGTACTCCGGGCGTCGATCCGATCACCGGGGACGCACAAGAGCGTCGCCATGCAATCCACTTCATGCTTGACAACAAGCGACGCGTTCCGGTCGTGATGGCCGCTCGAGTCGGACGTACCTTCGGGTTCTTCCGCCCGTTCCAGCAACTGCGCTTGGAATTTACCGGTCCCACGCGCTCGGTGGCCCGGTGGGGTTTGTTCGAATATTGGGCGCTGTTGCCGCTGGCGGTCGCGGGCGCGGTGATCGCGCGGCGGCGCGAAATCCCGATCTACCCGTTGCTCGTGTTCCCGGTCGTGGTCGTGTGGTCTGTCCTGCTTACCATCGGCGCCGTCCGCTACCGGGCGCCGGCCGAGATCCCACTCGTCATCCTCTCCGCGGTCGCTCTCGACGCGGCGGTCGGAGCCTGGCGGCGAGGTGGCGCCCAGCCGAAACCTGCGAAGGCGGTCGCTCCCGAATCCCCCACCGCCGCAGTCGGCCTATAATCCGTCCCCTGCCGGGGGCAGATCGTGCGAGGCGGAGCCTCTCACCGGCGGCGGCTCGGTCGTCGATCACGGAGGCTTGGATGCAGCGGTCACCGGGCTTCGTGGACTCGAGGGATTCAGTCGCGTGATCCTGACCCGCACGCCGCTGCGGATCTCCATCGGCGGCGGGGGAACCGATCTGCCCTCCTACTACCGACGCCAGGGCGGTTCGGTGCTCTCGGCGGCCATCGACAAGTACGTGTACCTGGCCGTCAACTCGACCTTCACGAACGATTACCTGCTGAAGTACTCGGTGCACGAGCGGGTCACGCACGTCGAAGACATCGAGCACGCCTTGATCCGGGAAGTCCTCCAGCGCTACCGGATCCAACCCGGCATCGAGATCGTCAGCGTCGCCGACATCCCGGCGGGGACCGGGCTCGGTTCGTCGGGGTCGTTCACGGTCGGTCTCCTGCGCGCGCTGCACGCCTATCGTCATGAGCAATGCTCGATCGACGCGCTCGCCGAGGAGGCCTGCCACATCGAGATCGAGCGGCTCGGCGATCCGGTGGGCAAGCAAGACCAGTACATCGCGGCGTTCGGTGGGCTCACACGATTCGATTTCCATCCGGATGACTCGGTCGATGTCGAGCGACTCGACGTGAGTGCCGAGACCCTCGCCGATCTCGAAGATCATCTGCTGCTGTTCTTCACTGGATACTCGCGGCGCGCGTCGACCATTCTCGCCGATCAGAAGGAGCGATCGGACCGCAACGACGCGGCGATGATCACCAACCTCGATTTCGTGAACGACCTCGGGGTCCGGATCGGAGCGGCGCTCGAATCGGGTGATACCGCGAAGTTCGCCGAGCTGATGCACGAGCACTGGACGCACAAGCGCCAACGCAGCGACGGCATCACGAACCCGCAGATCGACGAGTGGTACGACGTTGCCCGACGCAACGGCGCTCTGGGTGGGAAGCTCGTCGGCGCCGGCGCGGGTGGCTTCCTCCTGTTCTATGCCGCGGATCCACGTCGCGTCCGTGCGGCGATGTCGGGAGCCGGTCTTCCCGAGGTCCGGTTCGGCTTCGACCACGACGGTTCGGTCGTACTGGCGCGCAGCTGATGCCGCTGACGTGCCTCGTGCTCGGGGGCGGGATCGGGACGCGCATGCGCCCTGCGACCGACACCCTTCCGAAGCCCCTGCTTCCCGTCGCGGGCGAACCGTTCGCCGTTCGTCAACTGCGCTGGCTCGCCTCGGAAGGCGTCACCGATGTCGTCTACACCATCGGTTACCTCGGCCACATGATTCGCGACGAGTTGGCGCCGCGCCGAGACCTCGGCTGTACCGTCCGCTTCGTCGATGAGGGCACGCAACTGTTGGGTACCGGTGGTGCGGTGAGGTTCGCGCTCGACGCGGGCGCGCTGGAGGGTGCGTTCTTCGTGCTCAACGGAGACTCGTACCTGCGGGTCGACCTGAGGTCGGTCGTCGATTGCTTCGAGCAATCCGGTGCCGAAGCCTTGATGACGGTGTATCGGAATGACGGAGCGTGGGATTCGAGCAACGCCGAGTTCGACGGCCGCTGGGTCGTCCGCTACGACAAGCGAGAGCCGGATCCGATCAAGGCGGGCTTGCACTACATCGACTACGGCCTCTCGATCTTGCGGGCCGAAAGCGTCCGTGCTCGACTGCCCGCCGGAACGCAGAGCGACCTCGCCGACCTGTTGCATTCGCTGAGCCTCGAAGGCCGGCTTGCGGGATACGAAGCGCGACATCGGTTCTTCGAGATCGGTTCGCCCGCCGGTCTGGCCGATCTGCAGCATCATCTGGCATCCCTCCCATGACGACGAATCTCATCGCTGACCCCGGGATCAAGCTCCTCGTCCCCGACGACGACGTGCTCGAGCCGGAGCTGTCCATTGTGATCCCGGCACTCAACGAGGAGCTGACGGTCGGCGAGTTCGTGGAGTGGTGCAAGGAGGGCCTGGCCGCATCAGGCGTCGTCGGCGAGATCCTCATCGTCGACAGCTCCGACGACGACACGAGCAGACTCGCGC
>JADGON010000152.1 GCA_017882945.1 Acidimicrobiia bacterium
GAGGAGGTGGAGGCGGTGGAGCTCCGACACCGGCCGGGGGCCAGGACGCGGTGGCCTGCGGCGCGAGTTCGAGGGGCAGGCCGGTGGGTGGGGGCAGGGTGGCGAGCTGGGCTTCGATCGGAGGTGTCGCGACCGCGCCCGCGGCCGCTCCGGAGGTCCGAGTCGTCGGTGGCACGTACGGCGTGGGGCGAGCCACCGGCTTCGGCGGCTGCGGGGAGAGCTGGTCGGTCCAGTGCGCCCCGTCCCAGTACCGGCGGCCGAACGCGGGGGCGCCCGGCGCGGGATCCCGATACCAGCCGGGGGCGGTCAACGCCGGCGGATCGAACTCCCTCGGATCCCCGTGCTCACTCATCCGCTGCCCGCCTGCCCTGCCCGTCGCCGAGCGCCCAGTATCGCAGAAATCCGACATACCGGACACGGGTGGCGCGGTGGACGGCAGCCCTAGCGTGGGTGGACCGGCAGCGATCGAGAGGAACAGCCGTGGCGGCGATGTCGATGACCCAGGAGGGGCGGGAGACGTTTCTCGCCGGCCTCCACGTGGCCGTGCTGAGCGTGAGCCGGGGTGAGGGCGCACCGCCGGTGGCCGCGCCGGTCTGGTACCGGTACGAAGCCGGCGGTGAGGTGGTCATCGTCAGTGGCCGGACCCACGAGAAGACCCGCCTGGTTCGCGAGCACGGTCAGGCCAGCCTCTGTGCGCAGACCGAGGACCTCCCGTACAAGTTCGTGACCGTCGAAGGGTCGGCGGAGGTGCGCGACGGATCCGATCCGGAGCTGCAGCGCGAGCTCGCGCATCGCTACCTCGGTCCGGAGCTGGGGGACGCGTACGTCGAGTCGACCGCAGGCGAGGATGTCTCGGTCATCCGGATCCGGCCCGAGCGGTAGCGCACCACCGACTTCGCCAAGATGTGAGCCGGACGGCGCGGGACCGAGCAGCTACGGATTCGGATCCGTCTGCTGCTTGATGAGCTCCGCGTACGCGCGAGCGCCGACGGGCCGGAGGTGGATGCCGTCCTCGTAGAAGTACTCGGGATGCGCGCCGCCGAGGTTGTGCCAGTCGAGCAACACCGTGTTCGGGTACTTCGCGACGTTGGAGGCGATGACGTCGTTGTCGATCTGCTCCCAACGCCGTGGGACCTTCAGATTGACGAACACGACGCGCTTGCGGTCCTTGAGGATGTCCATGATCGCGTCCATGTGACCCTGGGTGATGACGCCGTTCGTACCCAGGTGGACGACGACGGTCTCGGCGAGTCGGCCCGAGCTCTTCAGGCCGCGCAGGATGTCGATCGCGGTGCCGAACTGCCGGCTCACCGCGGCGTCGACCGCGATCTCCGGCCCGAAGCGCTGCTGGAAGGCGGAGATCGCGCCGAGCATCACCGAGTCGCCGATGGCGAAGACCGGCGGCACTCCCGGGGTCGCGGGTGGCTGGTTCGCCGGTGGCACCGCTCCGGGCACGGTGGAGGCCGGCGTGGCCGGCGTCGACGTGATCGTCGTCTGCGCCGACGCAGCCTTGGTGTCGAGGCCCGGCGGGATCGCCGCGGGCTGACCGTTCACCAGGCCGACCGCCACCAGCACCACACCGAGGGTCAGGCAGCCGCCGATCACCGCGGTGCGCGCGGCCATCCCGACGCGGTCGGGACCCTTGGACGTGCGCAGCGCCGTGAACCAGCGGCCGAGCGCCCCCTGCCGGATCGGCTGCTCCACGTACCGGAAGGAGAGCTCGGCCAGCGCCACGGTGACCGAGAGGCGCAGGATCAGGTTCGGCGTACCCGTGAGGCTGATGTCGAGCGTCGGCCGCGTGATCATGAACACGGGCCAGTGCCAGAGGTAGATCCCGTACGAGCGCTCACCGATCCAGCGCATCGGCTTGAGCCCGAGGAAGTAGCGGCTGAGGTCCGCGGCCGGGTGCACGGTCACCGCAATGACCATCGCGGCGAGCACCGAGCAGAGGAGGAAGCCGCCGCGGTACAGGTTGTTCGAGAACTCGCTCACGTTCAGGAACATCCACGCGAGGCCGAGGACACCGATCAGCCCCACGGCGTCGAGGACCAACCGTCCGCCGCGGGTGGTCTTCTCCGAGAGACGCCACGGCGCCCAGACCATCGCGAGCACCGCGCCGATGAGCATCGTGAACGCGCGCGTGTCGGTGCCGTAGTACACGCGCGAAGGGTCGTGGTCGAGCGGGTAGCCGCGGCTGATCGACAATCCGATCATCAGCGCAGACGAGACGGCGATCATTGCCAGCGTCGCGAGCAGCATCGGCCGGCGGCGGCCGTTCCACAGCTTGAACATGCCGGTGAGCAGCAGCGGCCAGATCAGGTAGAACTGCTCCTCGACCGCGAGTGACCACAGGTGCTGGAGCAGGGGCGGTCTTCCGACCGCTTCGAAGTACGACACGTTGCGGAAGATCTGCCACCAGTTCGTGCCGTACAGCAGCGCGGCAACGACGTCGCCGCGCAGCTTCGTCACCTCGTCGGGAAGGAAGACGACGGCGAAGAGACCGACGACGCCGAGCAGCAGGAACAGCGCGGGGAGCAGGCGCCGGGCACGTCGAAGGTAGAACTGCCCGAGCCCGATGCGGCCCTTGTTGCGGAACTCCGCGAGCAGCAGCGACGTGATGAGGTAGCCGCTGATCACGAAGAAGACGTCGACGCCGAGGAACCCGCCCGGGATCCAGTTCAGGTCGGCGTGGTACAGCAGGACGCCGGTGACCGCGAACGCACGCAGCCCGTCGAGACCCGGCATGTAACGCATGCGCACGAGATGACGAGTCGCTTCACCGTTGTCCGTGGTGACAGCACCTCCTTGGGGTGCGTCTGCGCGCGCTGAAGCGCGGGTGTCCACGGCCGACATCTCCCCATTCTCTCGCGTTCGGGAGACCGAAAGGGGATCGCGCGCGTGGCTTCCGGCACACCGTGTGCCTCGTCCTGCCTACGCTCGCTGCCCATGGAGGTCCGAGAGGGTTACGCGCCGCTCGCCCGGCTGGTGGCCGATCGAGCGGTCGCGAGCGAGCCGCTCGTCGTCGGGATCGGTGGCGGGGTGGCCGTGGGCAAGAGCACCGCGGCAGCGGCGTTGACCGAGCTGCTCGACGAGGGTCGGGTCGAGGTGGTTGCCACCGACGGCTTCCTGCTGCCCAACGCGGTGCTCGAGGACCGGGGAATCCTGCATCGGAAGGGCTTTCCGGACAGCTACGACACGCCGGCCGTCGAAGCCTTCCTCGACGCGATCCGAAGGGGAGACGCCGAGGTCACGGTGCCGGTCTACTCCCACGTCACCTACGACGTGGTGGCGGGCGAGCGGCGCCGGATTGTCCAGCCGGACGTGCTGGTCCTCGAAGGGGTCAATGCCCTGCAGTTCAGCGACCGCCTCGACGTTGCCGTCTACCTGCACACGTCCGAGGACGCGATGGAGGAGTGGTACGTGACCCGGTTCCTCGAGCTCTGCGCGGCACCTCCGCCCGGCTCGTTCTACGCGGGCTTCGAGGGATTCGACCTTGCCGGCCGCGAGGACCTGGCCCGGGACGTCTGGCGGAGCGTGAACCTCGTGAACCTGCGCGACCACGTCCGGCCCACGTTGGCTCGGGCACACGTCGTCGTGGAGAAGCGCGCGGACCATTCGGTGGGCCGCATCGACGTCACGAACCTCGTACCGTGACTCGCCCCGCCTCCACCAAGCGACCCTCGGCCGCGATTCGGACGTGGCACAGCGCAGCGGCCGCGGTCCTGACCGCCGGTGATCTCGAGGTGGTGGTGCTCCCGTCGCTCGGGATGCTGATCCCGTCGTTCACCCATCGCGGCGACGAGCTCGTCGCGCTCCCGGCCGGCCTGCCCGCCTACCGCACCGGACACACCACCGGCATCCCGCTGCTCTATCCCTGGGCGAACCGGCTCGCCCGCGACCGGTACCGCGAAGGCAACCTGGAGGTCGACCTGCGCGGGCTCGATCTGCACACCGACGCCAACGGGCTCCCGATCCACGGCGCGATGCTCGCCCGGCCCGAATGGGAGATCACCCGCCTCGGCGCGGGGCCGCGCAGCGCCCGTCTCGCCGCGCGCTTCGACTTCGGCGCCCACGAGGACCTGATGGCCGCGTTCCCGTTCCCGCACGAGCTCGCGGTGGACGTGACGCTTGCCGCCTCGGGGTTGCGCATCGTCACCACGGTGCGCCCCAACGGCCCGGTGAGCGTCCCGGTCGCGTTCGGCTGGCACCCGTACCTCCAGCTCCCGGGCGGGCCGCGCGAAGGTTGGGAGCTCGAGCGGCCGGCGTGCGCGCATGCCGCGCTCGACGGGCGGGGAATTCCCACGGGGCGCGCTCGGCCGGTGGATGCCGAGACGGCTCCGCTCGGCGCGCGTGACCTCGACGATCTCTTCGCGCTCGGCACGGACCGGATCTTCACGCTGGCGAACGCCGAGCGGCGGCTCACCATCACGTTCGACGACGGCTACCCGTACGCACAGGTGTACGCGCCGGCTGGGAAGCCGTTCTGCGCGATCGAGCCGATGACCGCGCCCACGAACGCACTCGTCACCGGTGATCACGCGGCGGTGCGTCCGGGCGAGATGTTCTCCGCCGCGTTCACGCTCGCGGTGAGCGTCCCCGCACGCCGCAGGCGGCCGGCGGCTTAGGCTGGCAGGTACGAGACCGCCGGAGGCGCCGAGCGTGCTGCGGTGCCGCAGCGGCCCTCCCGGGATCTCGAAGAGGAAGTGGGGGATCGGGATGACTGCGATTGCCGAGACGGCGGCGAGTGCGTATCTCGAAGGCGTGTTCGCGCCGATCAACACCGAGATCGATGCCGAGTGCACGGTCACCGGTGAGCTTCCGAACGATCTTGCCGGCGTGTTCGTCCGCAACGGATCGAACCCGATGTTCCCGCCGAAGGGGCGGTACCACTGGTTCGACGGCGACGGGATGTTGCACGCGTTGCACTTCGAGAACGGGCGCGCGACCTACCGCAACCGGTGCGTGCGCACCCAGGCGCTCGCGGCCGAGTGCGCCGCGGGCGAGGCGCTCTGGACCGGGATCAACGAGCGACCGGACTTCTCGCAACCCGGTGGCCCGTTCAAGGACACTGCCAACACCGACCTGGTGTTCCATGCCGGCCGGTTGCTCGCCCTCTGGTGGCTCGGAGGGCCGTGCTACCAGGTCGCACTGCCGTCGCTCGAGACGGTCGGCGAGTACGACTTCGGAGGAACGCTCTCGACCGGGCTCACCGCGCACCCGAAGCTCGATCCGGAGACCGGCGAGCTGATGGTGTTCGACTACAGCGTGCTGCCTCCGTACCTGACCTACAGCGTCATGTCGGCCGACGGTCGGATGGTGCACCACACGGACATCGACCTGCCCGGCCCGCGGTTGCTCCACGACCTCGCGATCACGGAGCGCCACACGATCTTCCTCGACTTCCCGCTGATGTGGGATCCGGAGCTGCTGGCTCGGGGGAAGACGAAGGTGACGTTCCGCGACGACATACCGGCGCGCTTCGGCATCCTCGGTCGGCACGCGGAAGGCGAAGCGATCAAGTGGTTCGAGGCCGAGTCCTGCTACATGTACCACACCATCAATGCGTGGGAATCAGGCGATGAGGTCGTGCTGGTCGGCTGCCGGATCGAGAACCCGCTGGCCGACCGTCCCGACCACGAGACGGTGCCGCGCATCGACGTGCTGCGCCTCGAGCCCTACCTCCACGAGTGGCGGTTCAACCTCGTGACCGGAGCGGTGCGTGAGCGCGCGCTCGACGACGTGATGACGGAGTTCCCGCGCATGAACAACGCGCGGCTCGGTCGACCGACGCGGTACGCGTACAGCCCACGTATCGCGGAGCAGCCCACTCTGCTGTTCGACGGCTTCGTGAAGTACGACACCGAGAGCGGAGCGGGAACGTCGTACGGATACGGCGACAGGCGCTTCGGCGGCGAGACCGTCTTCGCACCGCGGGTGGGCGCGACCACGGAAGACGACGGATACGTGCTCACCTTCGTGACGGAGGCGGGCACGGGCGCGTCGGAGGCGATCGTGGTCGACGCGCAACGAGTCGAGGACGGCCCGATCGCGCGCATCGAGATCCCCCAGCGGGTGCCGATCGGGTATCACGCCTGGTGGGTCGGCGCGGCCGATCTCGACGCGCAACGCCTGACTCCGTGAGCGCCACGCCCATCTTCGTGCTCGGTGGCGCGCAGACCGACTTCTCGCGCAGCTGGAGCCGTGAGGGATCGGATCTCGCGGCGCTGCTCGCCGAGCCGGTGCAGGGTGCGCTCCTGGACGCGGGCGTGGATGCGACCGATGTGGAGGTGGGGCACGTCGCGAACTTCGCGTCGGAGATCTACTGCGGCCAGGGTCACCTCGGCGGCCTCTTCGTCGAGGCCGATCCCGCGTTTGTCGGCCTGCCGACGTCCCGCCATGAAGCTGCGTGCGCGTCCGGCAGCGTCGCGGTGCTGGCCGCGATGGCCGACCTCGAGGCAGATCGCTACGACGTCGCATGCGTCGTCGGGGTCGAGATGATGCGCAACGTGCCGTCCCGCGATGCGGTGGCGAACCTCGGTGCGGCCGCATGGGTGCCGTTCGAGACGGACGGCGTCGCGATGGTCTGGCCCGAGGTCTTCGCCGCGCTCGGCGACGAGTACGACCGGCGCTACGGGCTCGAAGCCGAGCATCTCGCGGCGCTCGCGCGCAGCAGCTTCGAGAACGCGCGCCGTAACCCGAACGCGCAGACCCGGGGTTGGGACCTCCCGGAGCACGCGTTCGAGGAAGACGAGCGCGACAACCCGGTGGTCGCGGGTCGTCTGCGGCGCCACGACTGCTCGCAGATCACTGATGGCGCGGCCGCGGTGATCCTCGCGTCACCTGAGTACGCCGAGGAGTGGGCGGCGAGCCACGGGCTGGACCTCGAAGAGGTGCCGCGCATCCGGGGTTGGGGTCATCGCACCGCGCGGATGAGCTTCGCCGACAAGCTGCGCGACGAAGGCCCGTACGTGTTCCCACACGTCCGTGGCGCGATCCTCGACGCGTTCGATCGCGCCGGCGTCGCCGATGTGTCGGAGCTCGACGCGATCGAGTGCCACGACTGCTTCACCACCACCCACTACATGGCGATCGACCACTTCGGGATCACCGCGCCCGGTGAGAGCTGGAAGGCGATCGAAGACGGCACCGTCTTCGCGGACGGGCTCCTGCCGGTGAACCCCAGCGGCGGGCTGATCGGTTGCGGGCACCCGGTGGGCGCGTCGGGCGTGCGGATGCTGCTCGACGTCGCGAAGCAGGTGCGCTCGGGTGCCGGTGACTACCAGGTCGACGGCGCGCGCACCGCGGCGACGCTCAACATCGGTGGCAGCGCGACCACCACGGTCTCGTTCGTCGTCGGCACCGACGACTGAGCGGCCAATCGAACCCGGATCGCGGGAGGCCCGCCGCTACCATGCGGGGTCGTGCCCCCTGTCGCGTTCTTCGGACCCTCCGGCACGTTCACCGAGGAAGCGCTGCTGAGCCAGCCCGATCTCGCGGCGGGTGAACGGGCCGCCCTCGCCTCGATCCCCGACGTGCTCGCGGCGGTCGAGCGCGGTGACCATGAGCTCGGGGTGGTGCCGATCGAGAACTCGATCGAAGGCTCCGTCTCGGTCACGCTCGATTCGCTCGTCTTCGAGCACGAGCTGTTGATCCAGCGTGAGGTGGACCTTCCGATCTCGCTCAACCTCTTCGTGAAGCCGGGAACCTCCCTGCGCGACATCACGACCGTCCTGTCGTATCCGCACGCGATCGCGCAGTGCCGGGAATGGCTGAGCAAGAAGCTCCCGAACGCGGAGATCGTCGCCGCGAACTCGACCGCCGAAGCGGCGCAACGGGTTTCCCGGTCGAAGCGCCCCGGCCAGGCGGCGATCGGCAACAACCTCGCGGCCAGCATCTACGGGCTGAAGCGCCTGGCGGCCGAGATCGAGGACCACCCGGAGAACCAGACCCGTTTCGTCGTCGTCGGCCGGGGCATCCCCGCACCGTCGGGCCACGACAAGACGAGCATCGTCTGCTTCCAGCGCAGTGACCGGCCCGGATCGCTGCTCGGGATCCTCCAGGAGTTCTCCGCCCGCTCGCTGAACCTCACCAAGCTCGAGAGCCGGCCCACCAAGCAGAGCCTGGGCGACTACTGCTTCCTGATCGACTTCGAGGGGCATGTGGCCGACGAGCTCGTGGCTGACTGCCTCCGGACCCTGTCGGCCAAGCAGGCCCGGGTGAAGTATCTGGGCTCGTATCCGGTCGCCGGTCAGGCCGCGCACGCGCGGCGCACTGCCGCGGGCAAGGCTTGGCGCGACGCGTCCCGCTGGGTCGAGGAGCTCCGGACCCAGGTGCGGCCCGCATGATCGATGTCCGCCGCTTGCGCGAGGAGCCGGAGTACCGCCGCGGGATCGAACGCAAGCGCGTGCGCGACGGCTTGCTCGACGAGGTCATCGCAGCTGACGACGCGCGCCGCGCGCTGCTGACTCGGGTCGAGGATCTGCGCACCCGTCAGAACGCGGCGTCCAAGGAGATCGGCCAGTCCACCGCCGACGAGCGTCCGGCGAAGATCGCGGTCGCGACCGCGCTGAAAGAAGAGCTTGCCGCGCTCGAGCCCGCGCTCACCGCTAAAGACGCGACCCTGCGCGACCTCGCGTTGCAGGTGCCGAACCCGGCCGACGCATCGGTCCCGGACGGCGGCGAAGACGACGGCGAGGTGCTGCGCGTCGTGGGTGAGCCACCGGCGGAGGCGCCACCACTCGACCACGCGACGCTGGCCGAGCAGCTCGGGTTCGTCGACTCCGAGCGCGGCGCGGAGGCAAGCGGCTCGCGGTTCGCCTACCTGATGGGCGACGCGGTGCTGGTGGAGTTCGCGCTCGTCCAGTGGGTGCTGGGTCGGCTCGTCGCCGAAGGCTTCACGCCGGTTGTCCCCCCGGTGCTCGTGCGCGAGCACGTGATGGAGGAAGCCGGCTTCTTCCCGACCGACCGCAATCAGGTCTACGACCTCCCCGACGACGAGCTCTTCCTCGTCGGCACGAGCGAGGTTCCGCTCTCGGCGCTGAACCGCAACGCGCTGCTGGCCGCCGACGCCCTCCCGATCCGGTACGCCGGCTTCTCCACGAACTTCCGGCGCGAAGCGGGCACCTACGGCAAGGACACACGCGGCATCTTCCGGGTCCACCAGTTCGACAAGCTCGAGATGTACTCGATCACCGCGCCCGACGAATCGTGGGAGGAGCAGGAAAGAATCCTCGCGATCGAGGAATCGATCATCGGTGGTCTGGGTTTGCCCTACCGCGTGACCAACATCGCGGCAGGAGACCTGGGTGCTCCGGCGGCCAAGAAGTACGACATCGAAGTCTGGCTGCCGTCGGAAGGCCGGTACCGGGAGCTCACATCCTGTTCGAACTATCTCGATTTCTCCGCCCGCCGGCTCAAGACCCGGGTCCGCGGCGAGACCGGAACGGAGTTCGTGCACACGCTCAACGGCACTGCCTGCGCAATCAGCCGCACACTCGTCTTCCTGTTCGAGCACTACCAGCAGGCCGACGGCTCGTTCGCGGTCCCGGACGTCCTCCAACCCTTCACGGGCTTTTCCGCCGTGGAAGCGCGAGGCTGAGGGTCACGATGAGCCTGGGACCGAACGACCGCTGCTGGTGCGGGAGCGAGCTGAAGTACAAGAAGTGCCATCGTCTGCGCGATGAGCCGGTGAAGCGGGGCACGATCGGCCCGGACCGCCCGGTGCCCGAAGACATCCCCCGGCCGCCCTACATCGCGAACGGCGGCAACCCCCCGACCCGCAGCGAGAAGCTGGTGAAGTCGCAGAACGTCATTGCCGCGATGCGCAAGGCCGGGCTCGCCGCGGGCGAGGTGCTCGACGTGGTGGCGGCGGCCGTCGCGCCCGGGGTCACGACCGACGAGCTGGACGCCGTCGCGCACGAGGCGTACATCGCGCGAGGTGGCTACCCGAGCCCGCTGCACTACCGCGGCTTCCCGAAGTCGGTGTGCACCTCCGTCAACGAGGTGATCTGCCACGGGATCCCGAACGACCAGGAGCTCAAGGACGGCGACATCGTCAACGTCGACGTCACGATCTATCTCGACGGCGTGCACGGTGACACCAACGCGACGTTCGCCGTCGGCGAGATCGACCCGCGATCGCAGCTGCTGATGGATGTGACCCGCGAGTGTCTCGGGCTCGGGATCGGCGCGGTGAAGCCGGGCGCGGAGACTCGTGAGATCGGCGCGGCGATCCAGAAGCACGCGGAGAACGAGGGCTTCGGTGTGGTGCGGACGTTCTGCGGTCACGCGATCGGCCGTGAGTTCCACGGCGACTTGAGCATCCCGCACTACGACGAGCCGCGCGCGGTCACCGTGCTCGAGCCCGGGA
>JADGON010000153.1 GCA_017882945.1 Acidimicrobiia bacterium
CTGCGAACGGCCGCGACGAGCGCATCACCGGGCGGCGCACCGGGATCGAGATCGCACCACTCGATGGTCGCGCGCGGATGGTGGGGCAGCGCGAGCCGCCCGTCGGGTCGCGCGACCTCGATCTGCACGTGCACCGGGCGCTCGGAGGGCAGCGCCTCGAGCAGCTGGCCGATCGCGGGAATCGCGGTCTCGTCGCCGGCGAGGAGGTAGGCGGGCGCGGCGCCGTCGATGGCGTAGCCGCGGCCCGGACCGGAGATCGCAGCGGGGTCGCCCACGGTGGCCGCTTCGGCCCAGCTCGACGCGATGCCGGCACCGTGGACGACGATGTCGAGGTCGAGCTCGTGCGCGGCTGCATCGACGCCGCGAGGAGTGAAAGTCCGGATCGTGGGTCGGGAGCCGTCGGAGCGGAGGAATTCGTTGCCGTTCCAGGTCGGCAGGACGAGGCCCTCGTCACCTGCGGCCGGAACCAGCAATCGCACGCTGGCCGCGGGCGCTTCGAGGGCGAAGCCCTCGAGCTCGGGACCCGACAACGTGACACGGACCATGCGCGGGCCGACGGTTTCGACGCGGCGCACCGCGACCCGACGAAACGTCGGTGGCTCCCGACGGATCCGCGCCTCGAGCTTCCTCGCTTCGTCGCTCATGCGCCCAGCGTGGCATCTCCGGTCTCTATCTCGATCTCGTCGACGCCGCGCTGAGAGGAAGCGGTGCATCTCAGCACTGGCACTTTGGTCTCGTAGCCGGCGGGTAATTTCGGCGCGTGACCTCACAGGTGAGGGCGGCTGGACGTTCGCCAAGCATGGGCATCACCACCTCGACCACCCGTCGCGGGGGAGCCACCAGCCGGCTCGGCGGGGTCCCGACCGTCCTGGCCCCGGCATCATCGCCACGCGCGGAGGGCCAGCTCGCGCTTGCCTGCGGGGAGAACGAGCCACCTCGATCGCGAGTCGAAGTCCTTCCCGGCGCGGTGCACGTTCCCGACTGGTTGGACCTGCGCGCGCAGCGGGACCTGGTGGAGCAATTCCGGCGGTGGGCGCTGCCGCCGGCGGGCCTGCGCCACCCGCGAGTCCCCACCGGTCACCTGATGAGCGTGCAGTCCGTCTGTCTCGGCTGGCACTGGCAGCCGTACGCCTACTCGCGCACGGCCGACGACACCGATGGCGCCGCGGTGAAGCCACTTCCCGAGGAGCTCATCGAGCTCGCGCGGGTCGCGGTCCGGGCCGCGTACGGCGCGGGTGGTCCGCAGGAGCACGCGTTCGCGCCCGACGCGGCGATCGTGAACCTGTACGGGCCGGGCGCGCATCTCGGACTCCATCAGGACGGTGAAGAGCCCTCCGACGCCCCGGTGGTCACGATCGGCCTGGGGGACTCCTGCACGTTCCGTCTGGCTGGTGTCGACCGGCGCACCGGACCGTTCACGGACGTGGAGATGCGTAGTGGCGACCTCCTCGTCTTCGGTGGCCCCACGCGTCGCATCTATCACGGCGTCCCCAAGGTCTTCCCCGACACTGCACCCGACGACCTCGGTCTTCCACCGGGCCGGCTCAGCATCACCGTCCGCGAGACCGGCCTCTCCTGAACACGCCGCAGCACGGACCCCGAGTCACCATGGAACCGTTCGAAGCGATCGTTGACGAGCACGGTGTCGTGGTGATGCGAGTCTGCCGAGCGCTGCTGGGACCCGATGATGCTCAGGATGCGTGGTCGGAGACGTTCCTCGCGGCACTTCGTGCGTATCCCGACCTGCGTCCGGACAGCAACGTCCGGGGTTGGCTCGTCACGATTGCCCACCGCAAGGCGGTCGACCAGATCCGCAAGATGGCACGCGCTCCTCGTTCGAGCAATGAGCTGCCGGAGCTCGGGACCCAAGACGACCGCGCCGAGCCGGACCGCGAGCTGCGTGCCGCGCTCGACGCGTTGCCCACGAAGCAACGGGGTGCCGTGATCTACCGCTATCTCGCCGATCTGCCCTACTCGGAGGTGGGTGTCCTGCTCGACAGCAGTGAGGTCGCGGCCCGACGCAGCGCCGCCGACGGCATCGCGACCCTGCGCAAGACGTACCGGAAGGGGACCGAATGATCACCGACACCCGAACCGACCAGGAGATCGTTGCCGACCTGAGCGGCGCGTTCGCAGGCACTGACGCAGAGGCGGTCGAGCTCCTCGCACACCTGGCCGAGCGAGCTGATCACGATGGTCTCCTCGATGTCGCCTACCGGACGGTCGACAGCCCGGTCGGTTCGCTCCTGCTCGCCGTCAGCCCTGCCGGGCTGGTGCGTGTCGCCTTCGAGCGCGAGATCTTCGACACGGTCCTGGCTGATCTGGCGACCGCGATCAGCCCGCGGATCCTGCGTACGGGTCGCCGCACTGATGACGTCGCGCGCCAGCTCGACGAGTACTTCGCGGGCAGGCGGCGGCGGTTCGACGTGGTGGTCGATCTGCAGCTGGTGCACGGGTTCAGGCGCTCCGTCATCGCTCATCTGCAGGAGATCCCGTACGGCGCGACCGAGAGCTATGCGGCCGTCGCGATTGCCGCGGGCAGTCCGGCTGCGGTCCGAGCGGTAGGCACCGCGTGCGCGCACAATCCCGTCCCACTCGTCGTGCCCTGTCACCGCGTCATTCGCAGCGACGGCACCATCGGCCGGTATCTGGGCGGCGCCGAGGCAAAGGCGGCCCTGCTCGCGCTCGAATCCGATGCCGACTGACGGCGCGCGGCACGAACGGTCAAGAGGGTCTGATCAGTCGGTCCCGAGGAGCTCGTTGAGCTTGCGGGAGACGGGCCAGGCGCCATCCGACGAGTTCGAGATGACGGTGTGCGTCAGCTCGGCTCCCGGATCGTGGACGCTCCGGAAGGACACGCCCGCGTCGAACCCCTCGAGCTGCACGACGTCGCTCGACCGGTGGAGCCAGAACCCGAGTCCATAGCGCTTGAGCTCGTTCGGCGCGTCGCTGCGCGGGCGAACCATCTCGGCCACCCAATCCGTCGACACGATGCGGCCCGCGAACAACGCCCCCCAGAACGTGTGGAGGTCGGCGACGGTGGAATAGATGCCGCCGTCTCCGTTGCCGAGCACCGGGAGGTGGAAGACGTTCGTGCGGTCGTCTCCGGTCCCGAGGTAGCCGAGCGCCACCCGGCCGGCGAGCTCATCCGAGCGCAGGAACTCGGTGTCGTCCATGCCCGCCGGTGCGCACACACGTTGCATGACCAGATCGTGGAACGGCGTGCCGCTGGCTCGTTCCGCGATCAGCGCCAGGACGACGAAGCCACCGTTGCAGTACGAGAAGTCTTCGCCCGGCGCGAACTTCATCGGGTGGCCGTCGAGGACCGGGAGGAATCCTTCGGTGGTCTCGAACTCGTGGACGGGGAGCACCATGACGTAGTCGGTGATCTCACCGTCGTCGTCCTCGTCGACGTAGTCGCCGATGCCCGAGCGGTGCGCGAGCAGGTGCTCGACCGTGACCGCATCGTCGATGAGCGGCAGGTCGGACCCGAGCACCGAACGCGCGGTCGTCGTCAGATCGAGCACACCGTCCTCGATCAGGCTGACCACGGTGAGCGCCGTCAGGCCCTTGCCGCCGCTGGCGATCGCGAGCTGCGTGTCGACGGTGTTGACGATGTGCAGGCCCCGATGCGCGAAGCCGTAGGCCTCGGCCGTCTCGATGACGTCACCCCGGTCGACCCGAACGACGCCCGAGAAGCCGGTCGAGATCGCGATCTGGTCGACCTCGTCCCAGACGTCGATCACGCACGGAGAGTAGCCAGCGTGGCCCCGCTCCCGGTGGGGCCACCGGCCAGCGAGGCTGGGCCGCGCGCCGCCCTCCGCCGCGCGGCCGGCCGTGCCGACGCGATCCTCACCGCCTGACGCGCGGACGTGCTCGCACGCAGGAGATTGTGGCAGTAGGTTCGCCAGATGAATGAGAACCCGCAAACGGGTGGGCCGCGGCGCGTCGGGCTCGTCGCCAACACCGACTTCTACATCGGACCCCCGCTCGCGCGGCTGCTCGCGGCGCGTGGCCACGACCTGGTGGTCGGCGATCCGCAGCCCGGGCTGGTCGAGGAGCTCGAGGCGCTGGGTGCCGCGGTCGAGGTGGTCACGGACGTGAAGGACCTGAGCGATCCCGCGGCGTCCGAGCGGCTCGTCGCTGCGGGCCTCGAGCGGTTCGGCCGGTTGGACTCGGCGGCCGCGTTCTCCGGACGGGTCGTCACCGGCCGCTTCCTGCAGTCGACGATCGAGGACCTGCGCAAGGTCGTCTCCGGGTGTCTCGAAGCGCCGTACCACTTCCTCAAGGCCGTCATCCGCCCGATGGTCGAGCGGGGTGAAGGCCAGGTCCTGATCGTCACCAGTGCCTCGGGCGCCCGCGCGACCCCCGGTGCCCCGCTCTACTCGTCCGCACGCGCGGCCGCGAACCATCTGGTGCGGAACGTCGCGGACGAGGTCGCGCGCAACGGAGTGCAGGTGAACGCGGTCGGTACGAACTTCATGGACTTCCCCGAGTTCCTCCGCGCGACCGGAGGCACCGACCCGGAGATCCGGGCCAAGCTCGAGGCCGCGGTGCCGATGCGTCGGCTCGGCACGGTTGACGAGTGCGCCGCGATGTGCGCGGTGTTCGTCGACGGCACGAGCCGCTTCACCACCGGCCAGTTCGTTGCCTACGCCGGCGGTTGGGCCTGACCCTCAGGTGAGGAGGGCGGTGAGGGTGCGGCGCAGGATGTCGGCGGTCTGCGCGGGGCTGTAGCCGAGCCGGACGCGCAGGTGCTCGGCGCTCTCGAACTGCAACAACGTGTCCGCCGCCCCACTCACGGCCCGACGCTCGGCACCCGACATGCCGGAGAGCTCGGGTGCGAACATCGCCTCTGTCTGCCGGCGGAGGGTCTCTCGGACGCGTTCGAGCCGCTCCCGCAGGTAGTGGTTCACCGGTGCGCGCAGCAACGCGGCCCGCGCGGTGGGAGCCACGGCCTCGTAGAGCCGCATGCGACACGCGACGAAGCGCGCCACGCGCTCGTCGAGGGGCCCCACTCCGGGATCCGGAACCTCCAGCAACGGCTCCACCCGCGCCACGTGACGCGCGATGGCGGCGCGCACGAGCGCGTCCAGGTCTTCGTAGTAGCGGTACACCGACCGCAACGAGACGCCGGAGCGCGCGGCTACATCGGCGGCGTTCGGCGTGAGCTGATCTTCGGCGAAGAGCTCGATCACCGCGTCGAGGACGAGGTCGCGGTTGCGATCTCGTCGCGCGGTGCGACCGTCGGTCTCAGTCGGATCGGCCACCTCCGTCATTGCCGCGCGGACTCAGCCCGAAGCTCCGCCGCCGCGACATCACCGGGTTCGCGGTGATTCCCCTCGGGATCGGCGTCGATGTCGACCCGATGCAGCGTGCCCGAGAACGCGAACGGCGCGCGATATCGATCACTCACGGGCGAGCCGTGATCCATCCCGACGCTCGGACCCACGCTCGAGACCACCGTCATCAGGAGGGGGAGCTCCGCATCACCGCAGGGAGCTCCGTCGATGAACAGCTGCACGGTGCCCGTCCGTCGACCCGTGCGCCGCACCCCGACACCGACCGACGCAACGCCGACGGGGACCTCGCGATCCGAGACGACGATCTGATGGTCGCGGAACGCGTTGTAGTCGAACACCAGGCGCGAACCCTGGATGAAGAGGCTGAACCCGGCGTTCTCGGTGCCCGTCGCATAGATGACGCCTTCGTCGCTCGCCACGCCGCGGGTGATCGACGCCGTCATGTCCCAGCTCCGCCCACCCAGCGCCGCGGCCGCCTGGGCCGGAAGTGGCGACATCGGCGGTCGGTAGGTGTAGCGGCGGCTTGCCGGATGCGCAGTGCCGTCCTTGAAGCGCGCGCCGAACAGCTCGATGAGGCGGTCGTCGAGCGGCAGGACGCCGTGCTCCTCGGCCTCGTGCCACCACCGTGCGATGAGCTCCGCGAGCTTGTCCGGCCGCTCCGTCGCGAGGTCGTGACACTCGGAGAAGTCCTCGGCGACGTGGTACAGCTCCCAGGTGTCGTCGTCGTAGGGCACGCCGGCCTGGTGCTTCGTGACCGCCTTCCAGCCGTCGGCGTACAGGCCGCGGTGGCCGGCCATCTCGAAGTACTGCACGCTCTTTTGGGTCGGCGCTGCGGGCTGGTCGAACGTGTACCGCATCGACGTGCCGGTGACCGGCATCTGTTCGCGCCCGCGGTAGACGGCCGGAGGCTGGACGCCGAGCACGTCGTAGATCGACGGCACGATGTCGTTCACGTGGTGGAACTGCCGTCGCAGCCCGCCCCGCTCGGTGATGCCGTTCGGCCAGTGCACGATCAGCGGCACGTGGACCCCGCCTTCGTGGGTGTTCTGCTTGTACCACTTGAACGGCGTGTTGCCGGCCTGCGCCCAGCCCCACGGATAGTTGGAGTGGCTGTGCGGCCCACCGATCTCGTCGATCTGCGCGATGGCTTCGTCGGGGGTCTCGAGGATCCCGTTGAAGAACTTCATCTCGTGCAGCACGCCGAACGGTCCGCCCTCCTGGCTCGCACCGTTGTCGGCCAGGACGAACACCAGCGTGTTGTCGAGCTGGCCGAGGTTGGCAAGATCGTCGACGAAACGGCCTATCTGGTCGTCGGTGTGGTCGAGGAACGCCGCGAACGCCTCCTGCAGGCGCGCCGCGAGCTTCCTTTGGTTCTCCGAGAGGTCGTCCCACGCCTCGACCCCGGGATTGCGCGGCGCGAGCTCGGTTCCCTCGGGCACGAGGCCGAGGCGGTGCTGGCGCGCGAACCACTGCTCGCGCGCGACGTCCCAGCCGGCATCGAACCTGCCGCGATACCTGGCCATGTACCCAGGCGGGGCCTGGTGCGGGGCGTGCGTCGCCCCGAAGGCCAAGTAGCAGAAGAACGGTCGGTCGGGTCGCACCGACTTCGCATCGTGGATGAAGCCGATCGCGCGGTCGACCAGATCCTCACTGAGGTGATAGCCGTCCTCGGCGGTCGCGGGCGCGTCGACGCGGTGGTTGTCGTAGGTGAGATCGGGTGAGTACTGGTCGGTCTCGCCTTCGAGGAACCCGTAGAACCGGTCGAACCCGCGCTGCAGCGGCCACTGGTCGAACGGGCCGGCCGCGGACGCGTCGGCCATCTGGCACAGGTGCCACTTGCCCACGGCGAACGTCGTGTAGCCCTCATCGCGCAACACCTCGGCGACGGTCGACGCGTGGTTCGAGATGTGCCCCGTCATGTTCGGGAAGCCGGTGTTGAAGTTCGCGAGGCAGCGCATCCCGACGCTGTGGTGATTGCGCCCGGTGAGCAACGCGGCGCGCGTCGGCGAGCACAACGGCGTCACGTGGAAGTTCGTGTACTGCAATCCGTTCGCGGCGAGGCGGTCGATGTTCGTCGTGTCGATGTCCGACCCGTAGCAACCGAAGTGGGCGAACCCGGTGTCGTCGAGCAGGATCACGACGACGTTGGGGGCGTCGGGACTCGC
>JADGON010000154.1 GCA_017882945.1 Acidimicrobiia bacterium
CGCCCCGTGAGGAGCGCCACCTGAACCTCCGGCGACCCGGTGTCCGTGTCGTGGAGGCGGTGCTCGGCGATCGTTGCAGTGGTATCGGGCATGCGCGGAGAGAGATTCTTTCGGTTGCGGAAGCGTTGAGGGTACCACGAGACCCGTTCCGGAGGGCCAACACGGCAACCCGGGCGCGCTACTCCCCCACCAGGCGCCGGGTGGCCTCGACGTCTTTTCCCATTTGCTCCACCAGGGCGTCGATGCTCGCGAACCGCTCCTCGCCCCGGAGCCGCTCGATGAAGCGCACCTCGGCGGGCTGGTCGTAGAGGTCCCCGTCGAAGTCGAGGACGTAGGCCTCGAGCAACGAGTGGGTGGCCTCCGCGTAGAAGGTCGGGCGCCGCCCGAGCGAGATCGCCGCGGGCCGCCAGACGCCGTCCGGCCCCGCGTAGGACCCCGCGTAGATCCCGTCGGCGGGGAGGCAGATCTCGTCCGGCACCGCCACGTTCGCGGTCGGGAAGCCGAGCTCACGACCCCGCTGATCGCCCCGCACCACGACGCCGCGGACCTCGTGCGGGCGGCCGAGCAGCCGGGCCGCGATGGCGACGTCCCCGTTCGCGAGCGCGCCGCGGACCCGGGTGCTCGAGAACGGCTCGTGGTCACCCTGGGGTGCCACCAGGCCGAGCCCGACCACCTCGAACCCCAGGTCGGTGCCCATCTGCTCGAGCAGCGCGACATTGCCCCCGCGCCGATGCCCGAAGTGGAAGTCGGCACCGACGACCACCACCCGGGCGCGCAGCAACCCGACCAGCACCTCGCGCACGAAGTCCTCGGCGGTCTCGTGGCTCCGTTCCTCGTCGAAGCGCAGCACGCACACGATGTCCGAGAGCTTGAGCGCCTCGAGCAGCTCGAGCTTCTGGTCGAGCGAGGTGAGGAGCCTGGGGGCCGAGTCCGGCCGGACCACCTGCGCCGGGTGGCGGTCGAAGGTGACGAGTGCCGCGTCGAGGTTGCGGGCGTCGGCCAGCTCGCGCACGAGCCGCAGCACCTTCTTGTGCCCGAGGTGGACGCCGTCGTACGCGCCGATCGTCACGACGCTGCCCGCGCTCAGTGGCGCGAGATTGTCGACCTGACGGACGACCCGGGTGGTGGTCACGACACCATTGTCGCGGTTCACGAGCCGGAGGCGTTGGCCGGCGCGAGAACGACCGCCGGCTTGAGCCCCGCGCCACGCCGCTCGTAGACCGCGAGCAGCGCACCCTGTGGATCCACGACCGCGTAGGGACCGTCGCCCGCAACGTCGAAGGCGCCGATCGAGAAGACCGAGCCGTGCGCGACGGCCCGCGCGGATTCCGCGTCGACGATCGCTCGCTCCAGTCCGCGCATCGCTTCGGCCGGCGTGACCAGCACGGACCGGGGATCGGCCTCGATCTCGTCCAGCGGGTGCGCCTCGTCGATCGTGAACGAGCCCACCCGCAGCCGGCGCAGCGCCGAGAGGTGGGCGGGCCCACCCAACGCGGCGCCGAGATCGGCGGCGAGCGAGCGGATGTAGGTGCCACTCGAGCACTCGACGAGCACCGTCGCGCACGGGAACGGACCCGGCTCGAAGCCTTCGATCTCGAACCGGTCGATGCGCACCGCCCGTGGCTTGCGCTCGACCTCCTCCCCCGCGCGTGCCAGCTCGTGGAGCCGTCGGCCACCGACCTTCAACGCGGAGACCATCGGCGGGACCTGTTGGAGATCGCCGACGAAGCGCCGCGACGCCGCAACGACCTCGGACTCGGTCACGGGCATCGGACGACGCTCGAGGACCGCGCCGGCCGCATCGAGCGTGTCGGTCGCGACACCGAACGAGACCGTTCCCCGATACGTCTTGGTCGTCTCCTGGAGGAACCGGAGCAGCCGGGTGACGCGCCCGAGACCGACGAGCAGGACCCCCGTGGCGTCCGGATCGAGCGTGCCCGCGTGACCCACGCGCTTCTGCCCGAAGGCCTTGCGCAGCTTCGCCACGATGTCGTGGGACGTGAAGCCTGCCGGCTTGTCCACGACCACCAGCCCGTCGGACACGGTCACGGCGGCTAGAGGGCGGCGCGGATGCGGTCGACCGTCTCGGCGATACCGACGTTCGACGTGAAGCCGGCCGCGAACCGGTGACCGCCACCTCCGTGCGCGGTGGCAATGTGGCGGACGTCCGCCGCGCCCACCGACCGGAGACTGACCTTCACCGTGCCGTCGGCCTCCTCCTTGAGGACGCACGCGACGTCCGCCTCGGCGGTCCGGCGCACGATGTCGATCAGCCCTTCGACCTCTTCGAGGCTGACATCGTGCCGGTGAAGCATCTCCTGGGTCACCGCGGTCCACACGAAGGACTGCTCCCGCACGAGCACCGCGTGCGCGAGCGCGTCCGAGAGGAGCTGGAGGTACGCGAACCGGTGCTCCTCGAAGAGGGTGCGGCTCAGGCTGCTGACGGGAACGTCGTAGGTCACGAGCTCGCCCGCGAGCTCGAACACGTCGGCGCCGGTCGTCTCGTACTGGAAGCGGCCGGTGTCACAGACCAGCGCGGTGTAGATGCACACCGCCGCGGCGTCGTTGAGCGGGAGACCGAGTCGTTCGATGAGCCGCCGCACGAGCACGCCGCTCGCCGCCGCCGCAGGATCGATCACGTTGATGCTGCCGTAGCGGTCGTTCGAGATGTGATGGTCGACGACGATCAGCTCTCCCGCCGCCTCCGCTGCGGGCCGGAGACCACCGAGACGATCGAGGGACCCGCAATCGAAGGTGATCATCACGTCGGGTCGGTCCGGGAACTCCTCGGGCGGCACGAGCAGCTCGAGCCCCGGAAGATCGCGATAGTGCGGCGCGACCCGGAACGGCTTCGGGAACGACGCGATGCTCGGCTTTCCCGCGGCAACGAGCACATGATGCAGCGCGAGCACCGACCCGAGCGCGTCACCATCGGGTGTGACGTGACACGCGAGCGCGACCACCTCGGCCGCGTCGATCGCCTTGGCGGCCCGGGTCAGCGCGCCGTCGACGCTCTCCAAGTCCGCGGTCACGACCGTCCCTCTTCGTCCGGCACCACTGCACCCTCGTGGATGGATCGGATGACTTCCTCGATGCGTTGGCCCTGCGCGATCGCCGGGTCTTCGACGAACCGCAGCTCCGGCACGAACTTGAGCCGCACCTGCTTGCCGAGCACCGCCCGCAGGCGGGGACTCGCCGAGCGCAGTGCGTTCGAGCTCTCCACCCGCTCCTCGGGTGTGCCGAGAACCGAGTAGTAGACGTCCGCATAGCGAATGTCGGGGCTGACTTCTACACCAGTCAGGGTCACGAAGCCCAGACGCGGATCCGACATCCGCTCCAGCTCCTCGGCCAGCGTCTCGCGCACGACCTCGTTCACGCGCGCCGCACGCGGGTACTGCCGCGGCTGCTGGCGCCGGCTCATGGCTCCAGCCAGGCCGTCTCGATGTCCAGGAGGTCGACGTCGGGCGCTGCCGCAACGAAGCGTTCCACGGACGCCATCACCTCCTGGAGGTGGGAGGCACTGCCGTCGACCAACGCCACGCCGATCGAGGCGCGCTGCCACTGTTCCTGGTAGTCGACCTCCGCGACCGACACCTTGAACCGGTGGCGGAGCCCGTCCACGACCGGACGGATCGCGGCCCGCTTCGCCTTGAGCGACCGGCTGGCCGGCACGTGGAGATCGAAGCGGACTGCGACGGCGTGCACGGTCACACGCGCGCGATCTCGCGCTCCTCGTAGGTCTCGATGACGTCGCCGGCCTTGAGGTCCTGGAAGTTCTCCAGCCCGATGCCGCACTCGAAGCCCTCACGGACCTCCCGCACATCGTCCTTGAACCGGCGCAGCGTGGCGATCGAGCCCTTCCAGATGATCGTGCCCTCGCGCAGGAAGCGGACCTTCGAACCGCGGGTGATGACCCCGTTGAGCACGTAGCAGCCCGCGACCTTGCCCAGCCGGGGCACCCCGAAGATCTCGCGCACCTCGGCGTCGCCGGTGACGACCTCCTCGTACTCGGGCTTGAGCATCCCGATGAGTGCCTTGCTGACGTCGTCGAGCACCTCGTAGATGACCTCGTAGAGCCGCATGTCCACCTGCTCGGACTCCGCGAGCGCACGGGCCTGGCGGTCCGGACGCACGTTGAAGCCGATGACCGTGGCGTTCGCGACCGCGGCGAGGTTGATGTCCGACTCGGTGATCCCACCGACCGCGCGGTGCACGAACGACAGGCGCACTTCGTCATGCGCCTGGTCGAGCTTGCGCAACGCGTCGGTGAGCGCTTCCAGCGAGCCGTGGACGTCGGCCTTGAGCACCAGTCCGAGCGTTGCCGTCTCACCGCGCTGCACCATCGCGAAGATGTCCTCGAGCCGCGCACCACCCGCGAGCGTCATCGGATGGGTGAGGTTCGCCGCGCGGCGGCGGTACGAACGTGCCTCTGCGACGGCACGGGCAACCTTCTCATTGGGCGCGACCCGCAGCTCGTCGCCGGCGAGCGGGACGTCGTCGAGACCGAGGACCTCGACCGGGGTCGAGGGGCCGGCTTCGGTGACCTGCTTGCCCGCCTCGTCGAACATGGCCCGGACCTTGCCCCAGCCACCCCCGGCGACCACCGGGTCGCCGACCCGCAGCGTGCCCCGGTCCACGAGCACGCTCGCGACGGGTCCGCGACCCTGGTCCAGGTTGGACTCGAGCACGAACGCGCGTGCCGGCACCTTCGGGTTCGCCGCGAGCGGCGGGTCGTACAGATCCGCGAGCAGCAGGATCGACTCGAGCAGCTCGTCGATGCCGAGGCCCTGGTTCGCCGCGACCTCGTTGACCACGGTGTCGCCGCCCCATTCCTCGGGCACGAGCTGCTGCTCGACGAGCTGCTGCTTGACCCGGGTGATGTCGGCGTTCTCACGGTCGATCTTGGTGATCGCGACCACCATCGGGACGTCCGCAGCACGCGCGTGGTTGATCGCCTCGATCGTCTGGGGCATCACGCCGTCGTCCGCGGCCACCACGAGCACGACCACGTCCGTCGCCTCCGCGCCGCGGGCGCGCATCGCGGTGAACGCCTCGTGGCCGGGAGTGTCGATGAAGGTGATCGGGCGGTCGTTCTTGATCACCTGGTATGCACCGATGTGCTGGGTGATCCCACCGGCCTCACCCGCGACGACGTTCGTCTCGCGGATGCGGTCGAGCAGCGTGGTCTTGCCGTGGTCGACGTGACCCATGACGGTGACGACGGGCGCGCGCGGCTCGAGCAGCGCCTCGTCTTCCTCTTCATCGTCGTCGCCCAACATCGCCTGCAGCTCGAGCTCGGCCTCTTGCCCGGGCTCGACGAGCAGGAACTCGGCTCCGAGCTCCTGCGCGATGAGCTCGATCATCTCGTCGGCGAGCGACTGTGTGCCGGTCACCATCTCGCCCGCGTCGAACAGGATGCGCACGAGATCCGCGCTGGTCCGGTTGAACTTCGGTGCGAGCTCCTGGATCGTGATCCCGCGGGGGATGACGATCTCGCCCGCGGGTACGGGTGCGTCCGCCGGCGTGAGCGAGGGCGCGGACTGCGGCCCGAGCTCCTCGAGCCCGCGACGACGACGCTTCTTGCGCCGGGGCCGCTGGTTCGGGCCGCCGGGGCGACCCCGGTTGAAGCCACCGGGACCACCACCACCGGGACCGCCACGACCCGCACCGGGAGGACCGCCACGGTTGAAGCCACCGGGCGCGCCGGCTCCGGGGGCGCCGCCGCCGGGACCGCTGCGGTTGAAGCCACCGGGACCACCGGGTCCGCCGCCGCTGCGGGGCGGGCCACCGGCGGTGCGGCCGGGCGAGGAGGGGGTGCGCTGACCCGGCGGGGGCGGCGTGAGCCGCTGACCCGGCGGGGGCGGGATCGTCTTGCCGGTCGAGCTCCGCAACGGGTTCGGCGGCGGAGGCGGCTCGGGCTTCTCCTCGGTCGCGGGCACAGCCGACGCGGCCGGCGCAAGCGGCGCCGCGGGACGCGCCGGGGCCGGGGTCGGGGCGGGCGCCGGTGCCGGTGCCGGGACGGGCGCCGCGGGAGCGGGAATCCCGCCGGTCGAGCGCACGACGCGATGCGTCGGGCGAACCGGCTCGGGCTCGACCACCGGAACGGGCGCCGCTCCGTCCGCCTCGACGACGGGCACGGGCTCGGGCTCGGGCGGCTTGGGCTTGCCCCGGCCTCGGGCTCCGGTCGTGGGCGCGGCCTTGGGCTTGGGCTCGTCGACGATCGGCTCGCCGCGCAGATCGCGGCTGTCGGCGAGTCGCCGGACGCGGTCGGCCGACGGATCGTCGATGCTCGACGAGTGGCTCTTCACCCCGATCTTGAGCTCTTCGGCGAGATCCAGGACTACCTGGTTGTCGACGCCGAGCTCTCGGGCGAGCTCGTAGACCCTGATCTTCTTGGTGGCCAAAG
>JADGON010000155.1 GCA_017882945.1 Acidimicrobiia bacterium
CCTTGAGGCCCTCGAGGCCGTCGTTCTTGCCCTCGATCGCGGCTTCCGTGAGCACCCGCGTCGTCTCCTGGAAGGAGGCGGCGGACAGCCACGACTCGGTCGCGAGCGACGCCTTGGTGATGCCCATGAGCTCGGGACGGCCCTCGGCCGGGCGCTTGGCCTCGGCCACGAGCCGCTTGTTCACGTTGGCGAACTCCCGGGCGTCGGCCTTCTGTCCCGGCAGGAACGTCGAGTCACCCGGCTCGGACACGGCCACGCGGCGCAGCATCTGGCGGACGATCACCTCGACGTGCTTGTCGTGGATCGACACCCCCTGCTCCCGGTACACCTTCTGGACCTCGTCACCGAGGTACTTCTGGGTGGTCCGGATGCCGTCGATGTCGAGGATCTTCTTCGGGTCGCGCGGGGTCTTCACGTCGCCGGTCAGCTGTGCACCGGCGATGACCTCGGCGCCGTCGGCGATGCCGGGCGCGAGGTGCGTGCGCATCGACACTGCGTGCAGCTCCTCGTCACCGTCGTCGGCGACGATCGTGATGGTCCGCTCGCCCTTCTCGTTCTCCCCGATGCGCACGACGCCGGAGCTCTCCGCGAGGAGCGCCGCACCCTTCGGGGTACGGGCCTCGAACAGCTCGACGACGCGCGGGAGGCCGTGGGTGATGTCCTCACCCGCGACGCCACCGGTGTGGAAGGTACGCATGGTCAGCTGCGTGCCCGGCTCACCGATCGACTGGGCGGCGATGATGCCGACCGCCTCGCCGAGCTCGACGAGCTTGCCGGTGGCGAGCATCGTGCCGTAGCAGAGGCTGCAGATGCCGGCCCGGTACTTCGCGATGCCCGGGTCGTCCTCGGCCACGGGGGTCGAGTCGTCGATCCCCTGCTCGTCGCGGGGGAACTCGCACGTGAGCACGGAGCGCACGCGCACCCGGGTGACGCTCGGGTCCTTGATGAGCACGTCCAGCTCGACGTCGGTGATCTCCGTGTTCCGGGGGTACACCGTGCCGTCCTGGAGCTTCACGTCCTCCGAGAGGCACCGGCCGAGCAGCCGGTTCTCGAGCAGGCGGGCGTGCTCCGGGTCGTCGATCACGTCTTCGACCCAGATGCACCGGATCGAGCCGCAGTCGTGGTCCCGCACGATGAGCTCCTGGGCGACGTCCACGAGACGACGGGTCAGGTAGCCGGAGTCGGCGGTGCGCAGTGCCGTGTCGGCCAGTCCCTTGCGGGCGCCGTGGGTGGAGATGAAGTACTCCAGCACGGACAGACCTTCACGGAAGTTGCTCTTGATCGGCCGCGGGATGATCTCACCGCGCGGGTTCGCCACCAGGCCGCGCATGCCGGCGATCTGGCGGATCTGCATCACGTTTCCACGAGCACCCGACCCGACCATCATCTCGATCGGGTTGAACTGCTTGGCCACCAGCTCGACCTGCATGGCCTCCGTCACCTGGTTGGTGGCGTCGGTCCAGATCTCGATCTCCTTCTGGCGCCGCTCGTCGTCGGTGATGATGCCGCGGTCGTACTGCTGCTCGACCTTCTCGGCGTCCTTCTCGTGCTTGTCGAGGATCTCGGGCTTGGCCGCAGGGGTGCGGACGTCCGCGATCGAGATCGTCAGACCGGAGCGGGTCGAGTACTCGAAGCCGAGCTCCTTCAGCTTGTCCAGGCTCGTCGCCACCTCGGCCTTCGTGTAGAGCTCGACGAGCTCACCCACGATCTCGGTGACGTCGCGCTTGCGGACCAGGCGGTCCTTGAAGCCGAAGCTGGGCGGGAACGCCTCGTTGAAGAGGAGACGTCCGAGCGTGGTCTCGACGAGCACGGAGCTGTCGCCGTTGTTGCCCGAGCGACGCAGGACCAGGGTCTGGTCCTGGACGCCCCGGACCGAGTTGTCGATCCAGGCGCCCGACGCGTCGTCCCAGATCTGGCGAGCCGGGAACTCCGCGATCGGGAAGCGGCCGCCCGGGAGGCGGACCTTGATGCGGGCGTGCAGGCCGAGCTCGGGCTTGCCGGTGGCCGCGTCGCGCAGCTCGTGCGCCATGCGGGCTTCCTCGAGCGTGCCGAACTGCCGGCCTTCACCCTCGGCGCCCTCGACCAGCTCGGTCAGGTAGAACGCGCCGATGATCATGTCCTGGCTCGGAACCGCGATCGGGCGGCCGTGCGCCGGCGACAGGATGTTGTGCGCGGACAGCATGAGCAGCCGCGCCTCGGCCTGCGCCTCGGAGCTCAGCGGGAGGTGGACCGCCATCTGGTCCCCGTCGAAGTCGGCGTTGAACGCCGCGCAGACGAGCGGGTGGATCTGGATGGCCTTGCCCTCGACCAGCACCGGCTCGAAGGCCTGGATGCCGAGCCGGTGAAGCGTTGGCGCCCGGTTCAGGAACACCGGGTGCTCCTTGATGACCTCTTCGAGGACGTCCCACACCTGCGGGCGCGCGCGCTCCACCATCCGCTTCGCGGACTTGATGTTCTGCGCGTACTCGAGGTCGACGAGGCGCTTCATGACGAACGGCTTGAAGAG
>JADGON010000156.1 GCA_017882945.1 Acidimicrobiia bacterium
CCGGTCGGAAAAGAAATGCGATTCGCGCAAGCCATCTGGCGTTTTGAGCCGTAGTGCTGACAACGACCACGGAACGATGGAGCTTCAGCTCTTCTTCGAACCACAAGGCTGAGACACCCCGGCTGACGCGTCTGCACATGGAGGTGACCGGGCTCGTCGACACCTGATTCTGGGAGAGATGAGTATGACCAGCACACTGGCGCAACCGAATGCGCCTGGGGACGCCTCCGTGGACCGCGTGAGCATCCTCGGTGTCGGTGCCGCCTTTCCGCCGCACTACTACGACCAGGACGCGCTGACCGAGCAGTTCCTGGCCGTCTGGGGTACCCGGCACCGCAACACCGTCCGACTGCGCGCGCTCCATGAGCACGCGATGGTCGGCGGCCGTCACCTGGCGTTACCGATCGAGGACTACCCGGCCCTGACGGGGTTCGGCGAGGCCAACGACCACTGGATCCGCGTGGGGCTCGACGTCGGCGCCGCCGCGGTCATCGATGCGGTCGATCGGGCCGGCCTCGAGCTGAGCGACATCGACGCGCTGTACGTGGTCTCGGTCACGGGGATCGCCACGCCGTCACTCGACGCGCGGCTGGTCAACCGGTTGGGGCTGTCTCGTCACGTCACCCGGGTGCCGATCTTCGGGCTCGGCTGCCTGGCCGGTGCGGCCGGCGTGGCCCGGGTCGCCGACTACGTCGTCGCCCACCCCGATCGGGTGGCTGTCCTGCTCAGCGTGGAGCTTTGCTCGCTCACCGCGCAGGCGGGCGACTTGTCGATCGCCAACCTGGTGGCCACCGGGTTGTTCGGCGACGGTGCTGCGGCCGTCGTCGTCGCCGGCAACAAGCGCGGCGCCCTTCGACCGGGGCCCCGGCCACCGCGCATCGTCGCCAGCAGGTCCGTCTTCTACCCCGACACGGAACGCGTCATGGGCTGGGACATCTCCGAGTCGGGCTTCAAGGTCGTCCTGTCGGCCGACGTGCCCGCGATCGTCGGCGAGCACCTCCCGGGCGACATCGACGAGTTCCTCGCCGAGCACGGCCTGCGCACTTCCGACATCAGCACCTGGATCTGTCATCCCGGCGGGCCGAAGGTGATGGAGGCGATAGAAGCGAGTCTGGATCTCCCCGATGACGCCCTGGAGATCACCTGGCGGAGCCTGCAGGCGGTCGGCAACCTGTCGTCGGCCTCGGTCCTGCTGATCCTCAAGGAGACGCTCGAGACCCGCGCGCCGGCCGAAGGGTGCTACGGGTTGCTGCTGGCGATGGGCCCGGGCTTCTGCAGCGAGCTCGTGCTGTTGCAGTGGTGAACGTCTGCCCGCTCGCGACGCTGGGCCGGCTCGCCGGCGATCAGGCCCAGTTGTGGGGAACGGACAGCCGGCTGTGGTTCACCGGCCTCGTCGTGCTGGTCGGGCTCGAACGCATGGTGGAGATGGGCATCGCCCGACGGAACGCCCGGTGGTCGCTCGCTCGGGGCGCCCGGGAATTCGGTTCCGGCCACTATCCGATCATGGTCGCCCTCCATACGTCGCTGCTCGTCGCCGCCCTGACCGAGGTGTGGTGGCGGGACCCCCGACCAATCCCCGCGCTCACTGCCGTGAGCCTGCTCCTGCTGGCCGGCACGATGAGCCTCCGGTACTGGGTCATCGGGACGCTCGGGCATCGTTGGAACACCCGGGTGATCGTCCTGCCCGAGGGCCAAGTCGTCTCCGGCGGACCGTTCCGGTTCCTGCGGCACCCGAACTACTTGGCGGTGTCCATCGAGGTCGCGGTCCTACCCCTGGTCCATGCTGCGTTCATCACCGCGGTGGTGTTCTCCGTCGCGAACGCGGCGCTCCTGCGGGTTCGCATCAGGGTCGAGGAAGACGCCCTCCGCTCCGGCGGCGAGTACGACCTCCTCGTCCCGCGAGGCCGGCACCGGGTCGATCGGTGATGACGACCCGCGACGAGATCGAGGCGGGCATCCGCCGGATCGCGGCCGACCATCTCGGAACCTCGGCCGAGGTGAGCCCGGACGCCCGGCTGATCGAGGACCTCGGCCTCGACTCACTCCAACTCCTCACCCTCTCCTTCGAGGTCGAGCACCACTTCGAGATCATCCTGGAGCCCGAGGACGAGCAGGCGATCGTGACCGTGCGCGACCTCACCGACACGATCGCCCGTGTCCTTGCCCGTACCGGGGCCTCGCCCCCGGCGCCATGACCTCCCTTCGCCCTCGGCCGGCCACCCTCGTCGACGCCCTTCGGGCCGCGGGAGAGGAGCACGCGCACGAGATCGGCCTGTGCTTCGTGGACCACCGGGAGGACGTCACCGAGCACACCTGGGGCGAGACCGTGGCCCGGGCCCGGGCCACCGCGGCCGGCCTGCACGACATCGGCGTGCGCCCGGGCGATCGGGTGGCGCTCGTGCTGCCGACCTCGGTCGAGTTCTTCGACGCCTTCTTCGGGACGGTCCTCGCCGGCGCGATTCCCGTCCCGCTCTACCCGCCCGTCCGGCTCGGGCGCCTCGACGAGTACTACCGGCGGAGTGCCGGCCTGCTCGCCAGCGTGGACGCCCGGCTGGTGCTGACCGACACGCGGATCCGCAAGGTGTTGGGGCCGATGATCGAGGCGGCCCGACCCCCACTCGGCCTGCGCCTCGTGGCCGACGTGCGCGCCGCGGGCGCCGGGTCGACTGCGGCCGATTCGACTGCATTCGGGGCCGACCCGCCGCCCGACGGCCTCGCCATGGTGCAGTTCTCGTCGGGCACAACCGTTGACCCGAAGCCCGTCGGGCTCTCGCACCGTGCCGTCATGGCCCAGGCATCCACCCTGCTCGACCTGATGGAGCACTACCCGGGAGCCGCGGGTGGGGGCGTCAGCTGGCTCCCGCTCTATCACGACATGGGACTCATCGGCTGCGTGTTCCCCGCGCTGACCAAGGGGGCACGGCTGACCCTGCTCGGACCGGAGCTGTTCCTCGCCCGGCCGGCGGCCTGGCTACGCGCGTTGTCACGGACCCGGGCGATGGTCTCCCCGGCACCCAACTTCGCGTTTGCGCTCTGCGTCGAGCGCGTGCGCGACGAGGACCTCGCCGGTGTCGATCTCAGTGACTGGCGGGTTGCCCTCAACGGCGCCGAGCCCGTCTCGCCGTCGGTCATGCGCAGCTTTGCGGAGCGCTTCGCGCCGTACGGCCTGCGTCCGCAGGCGCTCACCCCCGTCTACGGGCTCTCCGAGGCCGCCCTCGCGGTGACCTTCTCCGACATCGACCGCCCGTTCCGAGTCACCCGCTTCGACCCCGAGCGCCTGGCGACGAGCGGCGACGCCATCGAGTCGGCGACGGGGACCGAGTACGTCAGTGTCGGCACCCCGCTCCGCGGCTTCGACATCGAGATCCGTGATCGCGACCGCGCCGTCGTCGCGCCGGGCCGAGTCGGACGTCTGCACGTTCGCGGGCCGTCGATCATGGACGGGTACGTGGGGCGACCGGACGCCACCGCCGCCGTGCTCCTCGACGGCTGGCTCGACACGGGCGACCTCGGGCTGGTGCACGACGGGGAGCTGTATCTCACGGGACGGGCCAAGGACGTGCTGATCGTCCGCGGTCGGAACCACGCGCCGCAGGAGGTCGAGCAGGCGGTGGATCGACTGGACGGAGTCCGCACCGGTTGCGCGGTCGCGGTCACCTGGGCGACGGTCGACGACGCCACGGAACAGCTCCTCGTACTGGTCGAACGCGCCCGGGGATCGAACCGTCCCGAGGAGGCCATCGCCGCCGACTGCCGGGACGCCATCCTGGCGGCAACCGGTCTCCACGCCGACGACGTGGTGATCGTCGCGGCCGGCACGCTGCCCCGCACCTCGTCGGGGAAGCTGCGCCGCGCCGAGGCGCTGCGCCAGCACCGCGCCGGCGAGCTTCGGGAGCCGGATCCCGTGAACGCGGTTCGAATCGCCAGGGCGGCGTGGCGCTCCCGGCGTGCCCTCCGTCGCTTCGAGACGGCGCGCACCGGCTCATCCGGTCGTCGCGACGCCCCCGAGCCCGCGGAGTGAGCCGAGCACCTTCGTCTCGGGGCGGGGCCACTCCCGACGTGGTCGTCGTCGGAGCCGGCCCCGCGGGCCTGGTCACCGCCCTCGCCTGTGCCGACCGCGGTCTCTCGGTGCGTGTCCTCGACCACCGCAGCACTCCGATCGACAAGGCCTGCGGCGAGGGCCTGATGCCGGACGCGGTCGCGATCCTCGACGCGCTCGGGGTCACCCTTCCCGAGCACCGACCGATCCGCGGCATCCGGTACCTCGACGGCTCCCACTGCGTGGAGGGCCGGTTCCCGAGGCGCCCCGGCGCCGGAGTCAGGCGACCGGTGCTCCACCGTGCTCTGCTCGATCGCGCTCGAGAGGTCGAGATCGACGTTCGCGAGCGGGTCCGTGTCACCGGCCTGCACACGTCCGGCGACGATGCCCGGGGCGCGCGCTGGGTGCTCGAGTCCGACGACGGCCCGGTCGCACCCGACTGGATCGTCGGCGCCGACGGCCTGCACTCCAAGCTCCGCCACTGGTCGGGGCTCGCCCGGGCAGGGCGCCGGTTCGCACCTCGCCGCTTCGGCATTCGCCGCCACTTTCGCGTGCAGCCCTGGACCGACCTCGTGGAGGTCCACTGGTCGGACGCGGGCGAGGCCTACGTGACCCCCGTCGCCTCCGAGGAGATCGGTGTCGCCGTGTTGTGGGCCCGGCCGACCGGCGCTTCGCGGTCGCGCGACGAAGAACGGCGTGTCCCTACCGACGACGGCCCGGGAACCTTCGGTCGGCTCCTCCGATCGTTCCCGGTTCTCGCCGAGCGCCTCGTCGACGTCGAGGCCGTGTCCCCGGCGATGGCCGCGGGGCCACTCCGCCAGCGCACCGGCGGGGTGACCGTTGGGAATCTCGCGCTGGTCGGTGATGCCGCCGGCTACGTGGACGCCATCACCGGTGAAGGCATGGCGCTCGCCTTTCATCAGGCGGTCGAGCTGGCCCGGACCCTCGCCGCCGGCGACGTCGCGACCTATGCGCTCGCGCACCGCCGGCAGAGCCGAGTCCCCAACCTGTTCACCGAGGCCGCCCTGGGACTGTCACGCCACCCCCGCCTTCGCCGGCGGGCGCTCGGCGCGCTGGCGGGGGAACCGGCGCTGTTCGACCGCATCCTGGCTATCCACGGCGGCGACGCCGAACTGCGGACCCTCGTCTCGGCTCCGCTTGCCCGAGGCACCCTCCACCTGGTGATGGGCCACTGATCCCACCGAGGAGCGTCGAAAACTGGTTTCCGATGGTGACCTCGAGCTCTGGTCAGGGCTACGGGGTCGCGGGGCTCAGCGTTTCGGTCATCGCGGGTGCCGGCTGAACGGCGTTGGTGTCGGCTCCGGCGACGACGATGCGGTCGCGTCCGCGGATCTTGGCTTGGAGGAGTGAGGCGTCGGCCGCTTCGAGAGTTTCGCTGAAGGTCAGGACGGGATCGGATGCGGCGAGCCCGAAGCTTGCGGTGAAGGGGGGTACGGTGCCGCCGTAGAGGGCGACACCGAGGCGTTCCTGTATCCGTTCGACGACCTTCTCGGCTTCGCCGACCGGGCAGTTGGGGAACACGATGACGAATTCCTCGCCGCCGTAGCGGGCGGGAATGTCGTTGGGGCGGAGGTTGTCGCGCAAGACACGAGCGAAGAGCCGCAGCGCGCGGTCGCCGGCATCGTGGCCGTAGACGTCGTTGCGGTCCTTGAAATGGTCGAGGTCTCCGTAGGCGACGACGTACGGCAGGTCCTCGTGGACCACGTCGCGGACCTGGCTTTCGAGGCTTCGACGGTTGCAGAGCCCGGTGAGCGGATCGGTGTGGGCCTGGGACTCGGAACGTGAGAACGCGCGCAGCAAGCCGAGACGTTCCCCGACCTTCCGGGCGATGAGCTCGATGTCTGCGGCAGTCTCTCGGTCGGGCGGTTCGCGGTCAGGCGCGGTGGCGTGCAAGACGCCGATGGTCTTGCCGGCGATGCTCACGGGTACGCACACCGCCGAGCAGTCGCCGGACGGGCGTTCCTGCAAGTAGGGGCAGGCGGAGATCGCGGTGCTGCTGGCGAAGGTCTCGGTCTGGCCACGGCGCGCGGCGGGACATTCGTTGGGCGAGATGACCGGACAGCCGGGGCCCCCCGCCTCGTCGCGGCAGACCTGTTGGAAGTGGGCCCGGCTCGAATCGGCCACGAGCAACTCGGCGGCGACGGTCGGGATGTTCCGGCGCAAGGCCTTCTGGACGATTCGGTAGCAAGCCTCTTCGGTGGACACGAGCTCCAAGCCTCGCTGCAACTCCGTTTCGAGCTCGCCCCTTCGAAGCTCGCGGGCTCGCTCGGCCGCGTTGGTCACGTTCGCCCGCTCGCGAGACCGCGTCGAGCGGAACACGAGCACGAACCCGACGCACAGCAGCGCGAGGGACGCGCCCGACGCGACGAGCACATCGTGTCGTACGGCGTCGGTGTGCAGCTGTACGGCGCGATAAGCCTGCTGCGCGGCGACGTCGTAGAGACGTGCGATCTCGGTGAGTGTCGCGCTGCCCTTCGCGAAGTCGCTGGTGACGTTGGCCAGATCGGTCTCGGTCGCGGTGCCGGCGACGAAGGTCGCCAGGGTCGCCGTGAGCACCGTCTGTTTCTTGTCGAACGCCGCCTGGAGCTTCGACTCACCCGGTAGCCGGACCGCGACACGCTTGTACGCCGTCCAGGCGTCCTGGGCGTTCGTGAAGTCTTGCACGTTCGGGGTCACCGGCGTCTTGATCGTCAACGCCCGCGCGTCCTGCATCATCGCGGCGTACGTCGACTGTGCAATCGTGACGCGCGCATCCACGGGAGCCAACCGAGACTGTGCGCTCTGAAGGTCGCGGCTTGCGAGCGTCGCTTGACTGACCGCCAGGACGGAAACGACGAGAAGCGCCCCGATCGAGCCTGCCGCGGCCAACGCGACCTGGCGATGCGGCAACGCGAGCAGGCGGGCCCGCCGGGCGGTCGGTCGCCCGCCGGACGATAATCCGCGCGAGACGCCGGCCTCTTCCATCCTCAGGTGGTCGACACTCGACCGCGGGAACTCGAGAGAAGAGCAGGAGAACCGCGGGGGCGGTGCTCAGTGGTCAGCGGTCGGCGTCAAGGACCTTCTTCGCCTGCCGAGCGGCGCGGATGACGCGGTCCACGGCGGGCCATCGCTGCTCGGGGTCGGCGAACGGGCCCCAGTCCATCCACGTCGGCATCTGGATGCCCGCTCGGACGGCGCTGACGAAGTGATCGGTGAGCTGGTCGACGGTCCAGAAGGGGATTCCCTTCTCGACCATCTCCGGTGGCACCCGGTCGATGACGTCGTGCACTCGGTCGGTCGTCCACTCCGTCGGGATCATCTTCTGCCCGTAGTGCCAATCCGGTCCGAGGGGCGATTCGATGCCCTCCTCCAGCCACGCGGCGCTGCTCATCCGACCCCATGCCGCCGCGGTGAACTTCGTGATCGGCGCGGCCTTCATCCGCTCGAGCTGTTCTTGCGTGTCGTACGTCATGACCATGCCGATCGGGTTCCCGCCCCAGAACAGCAGGTGGTCGGGGTCATTCCCCGCGGAAGCCGCCACCTCGCGGAGATGCGCGATCGTCTCGGGGATCTGGTCGTGAGGCATCCACAGCATGACGCCGTCACCGACCCGGGCGCCGATCTCCATCAGCTTCGGCCCGGTGCCCACGACCGCGAGCGGCGGCCGCCGACCGTCGTAGGCCCTCGTTCCCAGGTGAGCACCCGTCAGCTGCATGGTCTTGCCGGAGAAGTCGAACGGCTCGTCACGTTCCCAGAGCCGCTTGATCATCTGGATCGACTCCCGCATGCGAGCGATCGGCTTCTCCTCGACGTAGCCGAACGGGGCGAGCTGCTTGATCTCCCCGCCGCCGATCGCGAAGAGGACGTCGCCGCAGAGCTCTTGCAGCGTCATCATGGTTTGGGCCAAGACGTCGGGCCCGCGTCGGATGGTGTCGAGGCTGCACATGAACCTCGCCCCCGGGACCTTCGCGGCGAGGTAGGCCGCGAGCGGGTACACGTCCCAGAACGCGTTTCTCGGCCACTCCCGCGCGATCGGAGCGAGCTCGGGGGACCAGAGGCCGTCGGGATACCAGTTCAAGGTCTGATCGGCGAGCCAGATGCGGACCCCGGCGTCGGTGTAGCGCTGCGCCATCTCGACCGCGACGGCTTTCGGCGAGTGGTAGCTGCTCACGTCGACGACGGCGAGATCGATGATGTCCTGGGCCATGCGGGCCCCTTCCCGTCCGGGCTTGCCGGAGACTCGCGACGGCGACCGTTTGGAGAATACGCTCCAAGCCGTCCCGGTGCAGCCCCCTGGTGGCGTGGTGGCGTGGTGGCGGTCAGGCGGTCAGGCGGTCAGGCGCCGACGGCGTGGAAGCCGCCGTCGACGTGGAGCATCTCGCCGGTCGTCGCCGGGAACCAATCCGAGAGCAGGGCCACGCAGGCCTTGGCGACCGGTTCGACGGCGCGAACGTCCCAACCGAGCGGCGCGCGCTCGGCCCACACGTCCTCGAACTTCGAGAAGCCGGGGATGCTGCGGGCCGCGATGGTCCTGATCGGTCCGGCGCACACGAGGTTGACGCGTACGTCGCGAGGACCGAGCTCACGGGCGAGGTAGCGAGCCGTCGATTCGAACGCGGCCTTGGCCACGCCCATCCAGTCGTACGCGGGCCAGGCCTGACGAGCGTCGAAGTCGAGACCGACGATCGAGCCGCCCTCCGGCATCAGCGGCAGCGTCGCTTCGGCCAACGCCTTGAGCGAGTACGCCGAGACTTGCAGCGCGATGGCCACGTCGTCCCAGGAGGCGGTCATGAAGTTGCCGCCGAGGCAGGTCTCGGGCGCGAAGCCGATTGCATGCAGCACGCCGTCGAGCCGTCCGCCGAGGCGATCGGCGAGGGCGGCGAGGTCGTCGGTGTTCGTCACGTCGAGCTCGACGATCTCGGGCGTCGAGGGCAGCCGCTTGGCGGCCCGGCCGGTGAGGCTCATGGCCCGGCCGAACGACGACAGCACCACCTCGGCACCCTGTTCCTGGGCGAGCTTGGCGACACCCCACGCGATCGACGAGTCGCTGAGGACGCCGGTCACGAGCACGCGTTTGCCGTCGAGCAACATCGAGATCTCCTCGGTTCCGGATCGAGACGGTCGAGACAACTGGCTAGAGCGGGGTGTTCGAGTGTCGCCGGGACGTTACGACTTCACGCTTCGTCGCGAAGCGAGCGAGCGCCGCGGCGAGCACGCGGCGAGTGTCGAGCGGATCGACGACCGCGTCGACGAAGCCTCGCTCGGCCGCGGCGTAGGGGTTGGCGAACTGCGTCTCGTACTCGACGATCAGCCGATCTTGCTCGGCGGCTCGCGCCGCCGGGTCGTCGATCACGCTGAGCCGTTTGCCGTGCAGGATCTGTACCGCGCCGGCCGCGCCCATCACGGCGATCTGGGCCTTGGGCCACGCGACGCAGTAGTCGTTGCCGAGCTGCTTGGAGTCCATCACGATGTACGCGCCGCCGTACGCCTTGCGCAGCACCACGCACACACGCGGCACGGTGGCCTCCGCGTAGGCGTGCACGAGCTGCGCGCCGCGGCGAATCATGCCGCGCCACTCGAGGTCCTTGCCGGGTTCGAAACCGGGCGTGTCGACGAAGGTGAGGATCGGCAGGTTGAACGCGTCGCACCACTGCACGAACCGCGCGGCCTTGCACGAAGCGTCGATGTCCAGCGTTCCGGCTCGGGCCAACGGCTGATTGGCCACGATGCCGACGGCCCGGCCGTCGAGATGCCCGAGCCCGATGACGATGTTCGGCGCATGATCGGGGCGAAGCTCGAGCAACGACTCGGCGTCGATGACGTCCCGCACCACCGTGCGTACGTCGTACGACGCCGCGGCGGAGTCGGGGACCACCCGCGCCGCGTGGGCACAGTCGCGATCGACGACGTCGTCACTCGGCCACGAAGGAGCGTCGTCGAGGTGATTGGACGGCAGATAGGCGAG
>JADGON010000157.1 GCA_017882945.1 Acidimicrobiia bacterium
GCTCGATGAGCCGTTGTTCGAGGTCTCGACCGACAAGGTCGACTCCGAGGTGCCCGCCGCCGCGGCCGGAGTCCTGACCGAGATCCTGGTGCCCGAGGGTGACACGGTCGAGGTCGGCGCCCGGCTCGCGGTGCTCGGTGACTCCGCCGAGGGCTCGGCCCCCACCGAGGCCGTGCCCGCACCCGCGGCACCGGCGCCGGCGCCCGCGCCGGTGGCGGCGGCCGAGGTCGCGGCCTCTGCACCGCCACCGCCACCGCCGGCTCCGGCACCACCCGCTCCGGCCGCGCCACCCGCGGTGCCTCCTGCATCCGCCGCGCCCGCCCCGTCCGCCACCGCGCCCGCGCCCTCACCTTCACCGCCGGGGAACGGGCGCGTCACGTCCCCGGTCGTGAGGCGCCTGATCGCCGACCGTGGCCTGGACCCGGACACGATCACCGGCACGGGCGAGGGCGGACGGATCACTCGTCGTGACGTCGTCAATGCCGTCCCCGCATCCCGGGAGACGCCGACATCGATCCCGGCTCCGGGCACGCCCCCGGGCGCTGCCGCGACCGCCGCTGCCGCGCGCGCGATTCGGCGGGGTGACGAGGTGATCCCGTTCGACAACATCCGGCGCCGGACCGCCGAGCACGTGGTCCGTTCCAAGCACACCAGCGCGCACGTGTACACGTCGGTGGAGGTGGACTACGAGCGGGTCGAGCGCGTCCGCCGCGCGAACCAGGCCGGGTGGAAGCAGGAAGAGGGCTTCTCGCTCACCTACCTGCCGTTCATCGCGCGCGCCTTCTGCGACGCGGTCCGCGACTACCCGAACGTGAACGCGAGTGTCGACGGTGACTCACTCGTGGTGCACCACGACATCCATCTCGGTGTCGCTGTCGACCTCGAGTACCGCGGCCTGATCGCGCCGGTGATCCGTGACGCGGACGGCAAGCGCCTGCGTCTCATCGCGCGCGAGATCCGCGATCTCGCGACGCGGGCCCGCACCAAGCAGCTGGGTCCGGACGAGATCATCGGGGGGACGTTCACGATCACCAACATGGGTCCGTTCGGAACGTTGATGACGTTGCCCATCATCAACCAGCCCCAGGTCGCGATCCTGGCCACGGACGCGATCACCAAGCGGCCGGTCGTGGTCGAAGGCCCCGATGGCGACGACGCGATCGCGATCCATCCCGTCGGGGTGCTCGCGCTCGCGTGGGACCACCGCGCGTTCGACGGGGCCTACGCAGCGGCGTTCCTCCATGCGGTGCGCGAGATCCTCGAGACCCGCGACTGGGACGCCGAGCTCGCGTGAGCTCGGCCCGTTCGGCGCTGCGCGTCCGTTGGCTCGGACGGGTCGACTATCACGAGGCCACGGTCCTGCAGCGAGCACTGCACGAGCGCAGTGAGCAGGATCACCTGCTGCTCCTCGAACATCCGCACACGTACACCCTCGGAACCCGAGCCGATCCGGCGCACGTCCTCGTGCCGCCCGCGAGCGTCGGCGCGGAGCTCGTCTACGCCGATCGTGGTGGAGACGTCACCTATCACGGGCCCGGTCAGCTCGTCGGCTATCCGATCGTCACGTTGGCTCCTTGGCGCGACGGTGCTCCGGATGTCGTCGCGCACGTCCGGCGCCTCGAAGCCGCGATCATCGACGCGCTCGCCACGTTCGGCATCGACGCCCACCGCGAAGCCGGCTTCTCCGGCGTGTGGGTGGGCGACGAGAAGGTCGCGGCCATCGGCGTCAAGGTGGCGGCGATGCGCACGCGGCACGGCTTCGCGCTGAACGTCGACCCCGACCTCTCGATGTTCGACCACATCGTCCCGTGCGGCATCCGTGACCGTGGTGTCACGTCGATGGCGGCGATCCTCGGCGCGGCGCCGCCGATGCGCGAGGTCGCGGGCGCAGTGGCCAGCGCGATGGCGATCCGGCTCGGGCACCTCACGATCGAGCGCCAGGACGTGGCCTGGCACCAGGCTCCCGAAGACCTCAGTGCGTTCTCGCGCGGGGAGTCCCACGGCGCGCCGGTGCGACTGCTCGGCCGCCTTGCGGCCGCCGGTGTCGAGGCACCTGCATCCGACCCGGCATTTCGGCGGCCGGAATGGATGAAGGTCCGGGCGAACCTGGGCGAGGGGTACCGCGAGACCCAGCGGCTCATGCGCGACAGCGGGTTGAACACGGTCTGCCAGGAAGCCGGCTGCCCGAACATCTTCGAGTGTTGGGCCGACCGCACCGCCACGTTCATGATCCTGGGCGAACGCTGCACCCGGGCGTGCGGCTTCTGCCTGGTCGACACCCGGAAGCCCGGCCCGCCGGATGTCGAAGAGCCCGCACGGCTGGCCGAAGCCGTGGCGAGCCTCGGGCTCGCGCACGCGGTCGTGACCAGCGTCGCCCGTGACGATCTCGTCGACGGCGGGGCGTCTGCCTTCGTCGCGACGATCGCCGCGATCCGGGCCCGGATGCCGGCGACGACCGTCGAGGTCCTGATCCCGGACTGCAAGGGCGACGCGGATGCACTCGGCGCGATCTTCGCGGCGCGACCCGACGTCCTGAACCACAACCTCGAGACCGTGGCCCGGTTGCAGCGAGCCGCACGCCCGTCCGCAGGCTATGCCCGCTCGCTCGCGTTGCTCGCTCGCGCAAAGGACGCCGGTCTCGTGACCAAGTCGGGCATCATCATGGGCATGGGTGAGCGCATCGAAGAGGTGCACGGCGCGCTCGTCGACCTGCGCGGCGTCGGCGTCGACCTCGTGACGATCGGTCAGTACCTGCGCCCGTCGACAGCGCATCTTCCCGTCGTCCGGTGGTGGCGGCCCGACGAGTTCGAGCAGCTCGGCGAGTTCGCCCGGTCGCTCGGGTTCGCCCACGTGGAGAGTGGGCCGCTCGTGCGCTCGAGCTACCACGCGCGCGCCGGAGCGGCCGCCGTCACGGACACGCCGGTCGTCCTCAGTGTGGATGTGAGCTGAGATGGGCCGCGAGCTGGCGCGGATCACGCCGGAGCTCACCGAGTTCCTCGAAGCCCAGCCGGTCTTCTTCGTTGCGACGGCTCCGGAGAGCACGGACCATCATGTGAACGTGTCGCCGAAGGGCCTCGACTCGTTTCGTGTGCTCGACGAGCGGACGGTGGCCTACCTCGACCTCCACGGCAGCGGGATCGAGACCGTCGCACACGTGCGCGAGAACGGGCGGATCACCTTGATGTTCTGCGCGTTCTCCGGGCGCCCGCAGATCATCCGGCTCCAGGGTCGTGGCACCGTGATCCCCGCGGACGATCCCGAAGCGGGACCGATCCTCGAGCGGCTCCCGTCGCAGCCGGGTGCACGTTCTGTGATCCGGGTGGACGTGACGCGCATCTCGTCGTCGTGTGGCTACGGCGTGCCGCTGATGGAGCACGTCGGTGAACGCACCCTTCTCACCGACTGGGCGGCGAAGCACGGCGAAGACGGTCTCGCCGAGTACCGGGCCGAGAAGAACGCGACGAGCATCAGCGGTCTGCCCGGATGGACCTGAACGAGCAGCTCGCCGCGCGCCAGGCGCGCGCGCGGGAGCGCATGGACGAGCTGGCCATCGACGTGCTGTTGCTGTCGGTCGGGGCGGACCTGCCGTACCTCACGGGCTACGAAGCGATGCCGCTGGAACGGCTCACGATGCTCGTGCTCCCTCGGGGCGGGGAATCGATCCTCGTCGTCCCCGAGCTCGAGGCGCCACGTGTCGAGCCGCGTCCCGGCGCGTTCGAGCTCCGAACCTGGTCCGAGACCGAAGACCCGATCGCGATCGTCGCCGGGCTCGTCGGTCCCGCGGCCCGCAGCGTCGCGATCGGTGACCAGACCTGGGCCCGTTTCGTGCTCCGGATCCAGGACGCGGTTCCGGCCGCTCGCATGCACCCCGCGTCCGTGGTGACCAGTCCGCTGCGCGTGGTGAAGGACTCGACCGAGGTGGAGGCGCTGCGCGCCGCGGCCCATGCGGTGGACGCGGTGGGTGCCGAGATGCGGGGGCGACCGTTTGGCGGGCGCACGGAGCTCGACATCCATCGTGAGTTCTCCGACCGAATCCTCGAGCACGGGCACGAGCGGGTGAACTTCGCGATCGTCGGGTCGGGTCCCAACGGTGCGAGCCCGCATCACGAGGCGAGCGCCCGAGTCGTCAACGACGGCGACGTCGTGGTCTGTGACTTCGGCGGCACGATGGACGGCTACTGCTCGGACATCACCCGCATGTTCGTCGTCGGCGAACCGTCCGCCGAGGTGCGTGACGTCTACGACCTGCTCGTCGACGCGCAGGAGCACGCGGTGCGAGCGGCGACGGTCGGCACGTCCTGTGAAGCGGTCGACGCGACGGCGCGGCGGATCATCGCGGCGGGCGGGTACGGGGACCGGTTCATCCATCGCACCGGTCACGGCATCGGCTTGGAAGCACACGAAGATCCGTACCTGGTGTCGGGCAACCGCACGCCGCTCGAGCCGGGTCACGCGTTCAGCATCGAGCCCGGGATCTACTTCCCGGGCCGGTTCGGCATGCGGCTCGAGGACATCGTCGTGGCCTCGGATGACGGTCCCGACCGGCTCAACGCGGCACCCCGCGACCTCGCGATCGTCGGCTGACCAACCACCCGTGAGCCTCGATCTCGGCACGGTCCTGCTGCAATGGGCGACGGGCGGTCTGCTGTTCTTCTGGTGGACGGCGCGCCGCGAGGTGGTCGGTCTCGGCTACAGCTGGCTGCTGCGCGGCGTGTACGGCCTGATGGCGCTCATCGCGCTGGCGCTGGAGGTGCGCTCGGACCACACCGGAGCCGGGCACGTGATCGCGATGATCGGCGCGGTCGGTCTGGTGATCGCAACCTTGATCGCGTTCGGGATCAGCGCCGCGCGCCGAGCGGACGACGCCCGAGGTCCGATGATCCTCGATGTGGTCGCGCCGGCCTTCGGGTTCCTGGCCTTGTTCGGTCTCGCGGCGATCAGCGGCGGCGCGTACTGGCTCGCGGCACTCCGGTTGCTGAGTGGCGCGGTGTTCCTGGGCGCGGTGACCGACGCGATGCTCCTCGGCCACTGGTACCTCGTGCAGCCCGGGCTCTCACGCGAGCCGCTCGAAGAGCTGGTGACGCTCTGCCTCTGCGTCTGGCCGATCGAAGTGATCGCGTTCTGTCTCCCGCCGGGGATGCTGGGCGTGCTGTTCGGCGGAGTCGATGACGGATACGGCGGGCTCTTGGGTTGGATGTGGGCCGTCTCCGCGGTGACGACGATCGTGCTCGTCTACGTGACGCGCCTCGCACTCCGCGAGCAGTACTACTCGGCAGTCATGGCCGCGACCGGCTTGCTCTATCTCGCGATCCTCACTGCGTTCGGCACCGACGTCGTCGCTCGCGCCCTCTTGACCCCCTGAGTCAATGCTCCGAGCACGAAGAGGCCCGCGTCTAAAGTCCGCGACGGTGGAATCCGGGGCGGGTCCAGCGGTGCCTTCTTCGACGACCAGGATCATCAAGGCACTCGTACCGATCGTTGTCATCCTCGCTGTGTGCGCGGGAGCCGTCGGCCTGCAGGTCTCGAAGGACCGGCACCTCGGTCCGCTCGACGAGCAGGCGCACATCGACTACGTGAACCGCCTGCTGGACGGTCACTTCCCCGCGCTCGGGCAGAAGCTCTCGAAGGAGACGCGCCGGCAGGTCGCGTGTCGCGGCATCGAGTCACCCGCGGGTTTCGGTGACTCGACGAACTGCAAGCAGTACCGGACCGACAAGATGCTGCCCGAGCGGGGGTACGGGTACGAAGCGGGGCAACCACCGATCTACTACGCCGTCACTGCCGCGCTGAGCAAGATCACCCCGGGCGACGATGTCGATTCGATCCGGCGCAC
>JADGON010000158.1 GCA_017882945.1 Acidimicrobiia bacterium
CGGCGGTACCGACCCCGGAGCCCACTGCGTGCACGAGGACGTGCTCACCCGGTTGCAGGCCGGCGCGCGTTCGCAGCGCGTCGTGCGCGGTGATGAACACCTCGGGGATGCCTCCGGCGTCGACGAGGTCGATGGGCTCGGGGACCCGCGCGCAGTTGCTCTCGTGCACGACGAGCGCCTCGGCCTGCGCCCCGCCGCCGACGATGCCGAACACCCGGTCGCCGACCGAGAGTGAGCTCACGCCTGCGCCGAGCCCCGAGACCTCGCCCGAGAACTCCATGCCGGGGATGTCCGCAGGGACGCCGGGGGGCGCCGGGTAGAAGCCGGCGCGCTGCGCGAGGTCGGCCCGGTTGAGCCCGGCTCCGTGCACCCGGACCACCACCTCGCCCGGGCCCGGCCGGGGGTCCGGGCGCTCCATGACCTCGATCGCACCATCGCCAGGGAACACCACGGCTCGCATGGCGCCGACGCTACCCGCGCGGTTTCCGGAGGCGCTCGCCATCGCGGGCCGCTGCGACTTCCGCACTTCTGCCCGCTCCAGCCTCCGCTCGCTCTCGACGGATAGGTTTCGGCGATGGCGGAGCTCACGTTCGTCGACGACGACGGGGAGCGGGTCGAGCTGGACCCGGACGACGCGACCAGCCTGCTCGAGATCACGGGCGAGCTCGAGGCGGCGACGGTCTCGGCGTGCCCCGATTGTCGGAGCCGGGTGCTCGCGGTCGTCGCGCTCGCGGACCTGCTCGACGCGGCGCCGCCGCACCGGCGGGCGAACGAGCTCGTCGCGCTCGCCGACGACGCCCCGACGTTGCACCTCTACGTCATCGACGGCTCCGCCCGGTGCGACCATCGGTCGTGGCGCGATCCCGGCCACGAGGAATGGCTCGACGCGGTGTCACCCGCCGGACCCGCCCCCCGCCGCCCCTGACGCCAAACCCCATTTCGTCGGTTGTGTTGCCGGCGGTCGACGCCGGATCTGCCCAGACGGCAGAAGGTTGGTCAGACGCCGGTCGCGAGGAGCGCGTCGAACGCGTCGTGCAGGCACTCGACGAACGCTTCGGGGTCGGTGACCGCCGCGGGATCCGAGTGGACGCCCAGGCACAGGTCTCCGCAGTACGACAGCGCGGTCACGTTGACCGCGCAACCGCTCCGTGGTCCCAGCGGGTAGTTCCCCACGATCTGCGCGCCGCCGAGGTAGAGCTCGGTCGGGCTGCCGCGCAGGTTGGACGTCGCGAAGTCGACCGCGCGGGTCTGGTTCCGCAACAACCCGACGATCATCGAAGTCGGGAGGCCGGCAGCCAGACCGGCGAAGCTGTCCGCGGCGGCCAGCGCCGGCTCGTGACGAACGTGGTTGATGCGGTCGCGCACGCGGTTGAAGCGAGGCGCCGGCTCCTTCGGGGTGATGGGGACCACGACGCGCGTCGGGACGAACTGGTTTCCCGCGTGGTCGCCGTGCCCGGCGCGCGTGCTGACCGCCATCGCCATGCGCAGCTCGTCGACCGGGATGCCGAGCCGATCGTGGTACAGCCCGAGCGCGCCGGCCACGCCCGTGACGAAGACGTCGTTGATGCTGCCGCCCAGCGCGTGCGCCGCCGAGCGGGTCTCCTCCAGGTCGATGGAGAGGATGTCGTAGCGCCGGCCGAGCGAACGCGTCGCGAGCAGCGGAGACTTGGCGCGCCCGGCGATGAGCACCTGCCGTCGGAGCGAGCCGGCCATCCCGATCGCGTCCCGGACGCGCCGCGGTGTCGCGGTTGGATGCAGTGCGATGTCGGCGCCAGTGGCGAACCCGCGTCGGGCGAAGCTCAGGTTGCGTTGCCACGCGAAATCGAGCGCGTCGCGCAGGACGCCGAGCGGCGAGTCGCGATCGAGCGGATCTTCCATCCGGTCGTGCAGCGTCCGGGCCTGCTCTTCATCCGCGAGCGCGCGCACGGTCTCGTGCACGTCGGGGACGGGGTCGCGTTCGAAGTCCACGAGGCTCAGTGAGAGCTTGAGCCCTCCGACGCCATCGGTGACGGTGTGGTGCACCCGCTGGAGCAGCGCGGCACGCCCGTCGGCGAGGCCTTCGATGATCGTGAACTCCCACAGCGGGCGCGAGCGGTCGAGGGGAGTGGCCGAGAGGGTTGCGGCGACGTCCAGAAGGTTGCGCAACGAACCCGGGTCGGGGAGCGCGACGCGGCGCAGGTGGTAGTCGAGGTCGAGCGTCGGGTCGGGTCGCCACTCGGGGGGCGCGATCCGCAGCGGCGGCGTGACGACACGCTCGGCGAGGCGCGGGAGCGAGACGAGCGCCTGCTCGACCTTGGCCCGCAACCGATCCATGTCGGGCACCTGGTCGAGCACGGTGAGGTTCGAGAAGTCCGATCGGAGTGCCGGATCCTTCTCCGCGGCCCACATGATCGCCTCGCTGGGCGACATCCGGGCGTTCACGAGCACCTCGGCGCGTGCTTCACGTGGTGACACCTCCGCGGCTCGGAGAGCCTGCCACCGGATGGTACCGATCGGAGCGGCGACGAGGTGCCACTGCGGAGATCAGCGGGCGATGGTGGTCCGCTTGAACTCGTTCAGGCGGGTCCAGTCGAGCAGGTCCAGCGCCCGCAGGAGGTCGTCGACGCGACCACGCTCCATGAAGCGGATGAACACGGCCTCTTCGCCCTCGCAGTACGTCGGCACCCCGAACACGGACCAGCGCTCGACGGCTTCGGTGTGCTCCGCCGCGAGCGTCTTGAGCGGGCGGCCGCTCCAGACCTCGGCCTTGACCGCCTCGACATCGAGACCGACCCGCTCGACGGCCGCCTCGAGCACATCTTCGTGACCGAGCTTCAGGCCGTGGTCGTGACGCTGGGCGAACAGCTCGACGTGCGCGTCGAGGAACTTCTCGGGGAAGGCGTCTCGGATCGCGATGCCGTAGAGCAGTGCGGTGGTACCCGTGCCCCACTCGCTCGGCTCCCGCTCCCATACCGGCGGTTCGCCCTCTTCGACGTGGACCTGATCCAGGGAGAACGCCTGGAACGTCACGTCCAGGTCGGCACCGTCGCGCAGGGCATGAACGAGCGCCTCGTGACCGTTTCGTGCGAAGGGGCAGCGGTAGTCGAAGGTGGCAGCGATCTGACGGGGCACGGCGATCCTCCGGGCATTGGCGAGCTCCCCGATGGTAACCCCGACCTCTCAGGTCACATTCCGTGAGTTCCCGAGATCTACGGACGCGCGAACCACCGGCACGCGACTCGGCCGAGCGCGATCCCCACGGCCGCGCCCGCGATCACGTCCGAGGCGTGGTGCATACGGACGTAGACCCGGCTGCCCGCAACCACGACGGCCAGGGCGTACCAGAACGCGTCGCCGTGCCCGGTGCGGGCCAGGATCGACGCCGCGGTGAACGCCGCGGTGGCGTGACCCGAGGGGAATGACGACGTGATCGGCCGGCGCATGCCGTAGGGGAGCGGCCCTTCGGCGATCTCGTGCTCGGGCCGCACGCGCCGGAACAGGGATTTGATCGCACCGTTGGTGAGCGCGGACTCGAGCCCGATGGTCGCGCCGAACTTCAACGCGAAGCGCAGATCGCCGCGATGCAAGGCGCGCAGGCCACCGATGCCGAACCACAGCAGGCTGTGGTCGGCCGCGCTCGACAGCGTGTACATGCAACGGTCCAGCACCGGGTTGTGGATCGTCGTCAACCACTCGTCGACTGCCCGGTCGAACGCCTGGACCGCGGGGAGCTCTTCGGGGCTCGGAAGCCGCAACGCCGGGGCCATCGGGACGAGGGTCGCGCTTATACGGGGCTGGACGCCAGCGGGAGCGCGGGCGCGATCACCGTTCCCGGGCCGCGCAGCTCCTCGGCGAGCGCCGGGTCGCCGCCGAACGCGGGGCAGTACGCCTGGTACGAGCAGTATTCGCACAGCGGGCCGGGGTGAGGACGGAAGTTGTCCCGCGCGCACGCCGACTCGATCGCCGTCCACAACGCCTTGGTCTTGCGGGCGACTCCCGTGACCGACTGCTCCGACGGCACCGCGATGATCGCCTCGGGCCTCGAGAGGTAGAGGAGCTGCACGCGCACGGGGCGCTTGCCGAGCAGCTGCTCGACCATCAGCGCGTACATGTGCACGCCGGCCAACCGCTGGAGCTCGTGGCGCTCTCCCGGAACCGAGCCGGTCTTGTAGTCCGTGATGACGAGCTCGTCGTTCTCCACCAGATCGAGGCGGTCGATGATGCCGCGCAGCTGCACCGATCCGACGGTGGCGCTGAGCCGGAGCTCGAGCCCGATCGGGCGCACGGTCGTGGGATCTTCGAGCTCGAAGTACCGGTGCACGAGCACCTCGGCCTCGGCGTGGAACCGGTCCCACTCGGCCTCGGTGAGCACGAGCTCCGTGAAGTCGGGGTCGCTCGCGAGCTCTTCGCGGGCCCGGGTGAGATCGGCGAGCGCGTGGTCGATGGTGCGATCTTGGGCGCTCCGCAGCATCAGCAGCTCGAGCGCGCGGTGCACCAACGTGCCCTTGCTGGCCGGTGCCGACGGGGGCTGGGGAAGCCGGTCCAGGTACGAGAACTTGAACGCGAGCGGGCAGCTCTTGAACGCACCGAACGAGCTCGGCGAAAGGCCTCTCGGCATTCCTACTCCCATGCCCCTGAGGGTACTCACGGGGTGGGACAGCCACGCGGACGGGGGACCCGCAGCCGGATCACGGCACGATCGCGAGGTCGACGACGATCGGCCGGTGGTCCGAGCCCTCGCCGCGGCCTTCCCGCACGTGCAGCGGCACGATCGGCGGGTCCACCAGGAGGTGGTCGAGCAGGAGCGGCGGAACGAGGTGGCGGCCGTTCGGCCACGTGGTCGCGAATGATCGCCCGACGGCCTCGTGCGCGTCCCGCACGCCGAGGTCGAGCAGCTGCCGGTACCACCGGTTGTACGGGCTCGCGTTGAAGTCGCCGACGAGCATCCGGGGCCTCGGCAGGCGGCGCGCGATGGCCGTGATCTCGCGCTGCGCCTTCTGGTTGCGGGCGAACGTCTCGAGCGGCGCGATGAGATGGACGCCGGCGAGATGGATCGGTCGTCCGCCGAGGACAGCCGTCGCGGTGATGATCGGCCAGCCGTCCGCGCGACGGACGACGACATGGGTGAGGCGGTGGCGCGACAGGATCGCCATGCCGCCGGGATCGTCGCGTACGTCCCGGACAACGTGCGGGTAGGACGACGGCAAGGCGCTGCGCTGGATGGCCTTCCACCACGCCGGGGTGACTTCCTCCAAGACGATGACCTCAGCGTGATAGCCGGCGAGCTCCCGGAGGAGTGGTGCGTGCTCGGTGTTGTCGAACCGAAGGTTCGCGCTGACGACGCGCGCGTGCGGCGCGCGCAACGCGGCGGCGGAGACCGGAACGGTGCGGAACAGCGGCGGCAGCACCCACGCAAGCTGAGCGACGACGATCAGCGCGGCAACGAACGCGAGCCGCCACGCTCGGAAGCACGCCGCCGCGACCGCGATCACGTAGGCCGGAAAATAGATCCAGAGTGTGTAGGCGTTCGCGAGCATGAACGCGTGCTCGTGATCGAACTCGAGCACGTGCGCGGCGGCCAGACCGAGGAGCACGAGCACCACGGCCCAGATCGGGATCAGCACCAGCTGACCAACCCGCTTCGCTGACATCCCTGACGGCATCCTTGCCCTGGTCCGACTCCCGCTTCCCGAACCGGCGACGCTACGCCAGCGAGATGCCGCGTTGACGTCGGACCGCTAGCGTCGAGCCCGATGAAGGTTGACGGGGGACTGGACAGCCGGCTCGACCGCGCGGGCCGCAAGGCCAAGGAGCTCGAGGACGTGGGCTACGACGGCGCGTTCTCGGCCGAGACGGGGCACGACCCGTTCTTCCCGGTGCTGCTCGGCGCCGAGCACACCGAGCGGCTGGAGCTGGGTACCGGGATCGCGGTGGCGTTCGCGCGCAACCCGATGATCATGGCGAACATCGGCTACGACCTCCAGGCGTTCTCCGAAGGCCGGTGCATCCTCGGGCTCGGGAGCCAGATCAAGGCGCACATCGAGAAGCGCTTTTCGATGCCGTGGTCCCATCCGGCCGCCCGCATGCGCGAGTTCATCCTGGCGATGCGCGCGATCTGGGCCGCGTGGAACGAGGGAGAGAAGCTCGACTTCCAGGGCGAGTTCTACCGCCACACGCTCATGACGCCGTTCTTCAACCCCGGCCCGAACCCTTTCGGCAACCCCAAGGTCTTCCTTGCGGCCGTGGGGGAGAAGATGACCGAGGTCGCGGGTGAGGCCGCGGACGGCATCCTGCTGCACGGATTCACCACCGAGCGCTACGTGCGTGAGGTCACGATTCCCGCGCTCGAGCGGGGTTGGGCGGCGGGCGGCAAGACCCGCGAGGACTTCGAGGTGACCGGTCCGATGTTCGTCGTCACCGGGACGACCGAAGAGGAGATGGAGACGGCGCGCGTCGGCACGAAGCGTCAGGTCGCGTTCTACGGATCGACACCCGCATACCGCGGGGTGTTGGAGCTGCACGGGTGGGGCGATCTGCAGACCGACCTGAATCGGCTCTCGAAGCAGGGCGAGTGGGAAGCGATGGGTGAGCTCATCACCGACGACGTGCTCGAAGCGTTCGCCGTGATCGGCGAGCCCGAGGACATTCCGAAGCTGATGCTCGCCCGTTACGGCGACGTGCTCGACCGGATCTCGTTCTACGCGCCGTACCAGGCGGACCCGGAGCGGTGGTCGAGCATCCTGGCCGGCTTCCACGCCGACAGCTGATCCGCACCCTTGACCCTCAGACTTCAAGCTCGCTTGAAGTCTGAGGTATAGCGTCTCCGTCATGGAGATGGAGCACGAGTTGAGCATCGGCGCGCTGAGTGAGCGCACCGGGGTCGCCACCTCCGCATTGCGCTACTACGAAGACGAGGGTCTGCTGCACGCCACCCGCACCGACGGTGGTCAGCGCCGGTACACGCGTGACGCGCTCCGTCGCGTCTCGTTCATCCGGGTCGCGCAGCAGGTCGGGCTCACGCTCGAAGAGGTTCGCGACGCGCTCGCGTCGCTGCCCGACGGCCGGACGCCGAACCAGCGGGACTGGGAGCGCCTTTCGAACTCGTGGAAGCCGCGACTCGACGCGAAGATCGCGTTGTTGGAGCGGTTGCGGGACCGGCTCGACGGGTGCATCGGCTGCGGGTGCCTGACGCTCAAGGTGTGCGCGCTCTACAACCCCGAAGACCAGGCCGCGGCGCGGGGCTCCGGCCCGCGCTACCTCTTCGGCGATCCCTGAGCCTCGGCGAACCGCACCATCGACGCGACAGCTTGGCCCGGGTCCTCGAGCGGACCGAAGTGGCCGCGGCCCTTCCAGACCTCCAACGTGGCGTGGGGGAGGGCTTCGACGAGGAGCGCGGCGAAGTCCGGAGTGATGGCCGTCGTCGTCTCACCGCACGCGACGAGCACCGGGCCCTCGACCCGGTCGAGATGCGGGAACAGGCCGAGGGTCGCCCCCATCATGTAGATGGTGGCTTCGTCCTCCGGCCGGCACTTCAACTCGACGGTGCCATCGGCACGGTCCCGCATCCCGTACTCGACGTAGGCCCCGAGCGCGGCGGGGGAAAGCGCGTTGAGCGGCGGCTTCGACCCGTAGGACGCGAGCGCCTCGTCCCGTGAGGGCCACTGGCCGCGCCGCCGCCGGGCACCGGCCGAGAGCGGGTTGTCCGTGGCGCCGATCGGGGACTCGAACGGCAAGATGATGGGCTCGAACGCCCAGATCCGCGGGTACGTCCCTGGCTCGTGGACCGCACCCCAGAGCAGCGCCGCCGCGCCCTTCGAGTGTCCCGCGGCAAGCAGCCCGGGGACGCCCGCGAGGTCGAGGTGATGCGTCACCGCGAGCGCGTCCTGCGCGAACTCCTCCCAGCGGTACTGCCCGTCGGGAGACCGGTCGCTGTCGCCGTGACCGCGGAAGTCGAACGACCAGACCTTGCGACCGGCGTCGATCAGGCCCGCGGCGACGGGCGCCCAGGCCCGGCCGTGGAATCCGGTCGGATGCGCCAGGAGCACCGGTGAGCCTTCGCCGCCCCAGTCGTGGACCGCGAGACCGATGCCGGAAGGAGCCACGAAGCGGTGGGAGGTCGGCGCGGAGCGGGACACGGTGCGCCATCATGGCATCCGTGCCCGGGACCGAAGCCGACGTCGCCGCCGCGAACACGGCGTACTACGCCGCGTTCGAGGCCCGCGATCTCGACCTGATGGCGGAGGTGTGGGAGCGGTCCGACCGCTGCACCGTCACGCACCCGGGCTGGCCGACGCTCCACGGCTGGGCGCGAGTTGCCGGTTCCTGGGATGCGATCTTCGCGAACACCGCGTTCATCCAGTTCGTCCTCACCGACGAGGTGGTGAATGTCAGCGGCGCGACGGCGTGGGTGACCTGCGATGAGAACATCCTCCAGGCCGGCAGCTCGCGTGAGGGCGGGGAGGACGTCGCCGAGCTCCAAGGCGGCCGGGTGGCCGCGGTGAACGTGTTCGTTCGCGTCGACGGCCGGTGGCGGATGGTCCTTCATCACGGCTCGCCGGTGGCCGCGGGTGCCGCCGACTCGGACGAGTAGTCCAATACGGTCAAGCCCCGCGTTCCGCATTCTGAGCTACCGGGAGGGCTAGGTTGCTCTGAATGGTCACGATCGGAGTCATCGGGGTAGGTCGCTGGGGGCCCAACCTGCTCCGGAACTTCCACAACCACCGCACGAGCACCGTGGCGATGGTGGCCGACCGCGACCCGCGACGCCGCTCGCAGATCGCCGACCTCTACCCGGAGGTCCCGGTCGTCGCAGACGCCGAGGCGATCCTGCACGTGGAGGCCATCGACGCGGTCGCGATCGCGACCCCGACGAGCACGCACTTCGCGCTCGTGAAGCAGGCGCTGCTGGCCGATAAGCACGTCATGGTCGAGAAGCCGCTGACCGACAACGTGGCGGAGGCCGAGGAGCTCGGTGACATCGCCAAGGACCGCGGGCTCGTCCTGCTCGTCGGCCACGTGTTCCTGTACAACCCCGCGGTCGAGCAGGTGAAGCGCTACCTCGCGAGCGACGTCCTCGGCAGCCCGTATTACATCTCGATGGTGCGAACGAACCTCGGACCGATCCGCACCGACGTCAACGCGTCGTGGGATCTCGCCTCACATGACATCTCGATGGCGAACTACTGGTTGGGATCCGCGCCGACGGCCGTGTCGGCGATCGGCGGCACCTGGATCAACGAGGGCATCCCGGACGCAGTCTTCGCCACGCTGCACTACCCGGGTGGCGTGCTGGTCAGCATCGAGGTCTCCTGGCTCAACCCGCGCAAGGTCCGCGACGTCACGATCGTGGCCCAGAACAAGATGCTCACGCTCGACGACACGAACCCCTCCGAGCCGATCCGCATCTACGACAAGCACGTGGTGGACGAGCGCGTGCGC